>DATJYA010000503.1:0-4804 GCA_035499835.1 Pseudolabrys sp. | reverse complement strand
GGCCGGGCACGAAGGTCGTCGGCAAGCCGCTGTCGGCGATGTCGATGGCGGTCTCGCGCGTCAGCGCCGTGTCGGAGATGGCGGCGAGCGCATCGAGCCGCACCATATGGTCATCGCCAAGCCGCGCCTTCCAATCATCGCACATTGCGGCGAGCGCCTCGCGCAGCCGCGGCCTTACCTCAAGCTCGACCGCATGGCGTTGGCCGTAGTCGAAGCAGATTGTTTCGACCCGCGAAAACCGCTCCAGCGCCCAAGCCAGGCACACGGTGGAGTCCTGCCCGCCGGAGAACAGCACAAGCGCAGTTTCAGGATTGATCGCCATGCACCATCACTACAATAATTCCCATCCAGTGTGGTAATGGAAGGGCCGCGAGGAAAGCGAGAGCCGGAACAATGGGCCCTGCAAACCACGGAATGATCGCAGTCGACAAGATGGGCGCCAAGATCCTGTTTCTCGATCCGCAGACATTCGAGACGGAGACCGTGCTCGACGGCTTCCAGCGCACCGTGCATGAACTGCTGGTGGTACCGGAGACCGGGCTCGCCTATGTGCCGATCTTCGGTGACGGCATCCATGGCAAGAACCCGCACCCCGGCCACACGCTCTGCATCATCGATCTCGAAAAGCGCGCCCATGTCGGCGATATCGACCTCTCTCCTTATGTCGGGCCGCACACGCTTAAGCTCGGGCCCGACGGCCTTATCTATATCACTTGCGAGAACAGTGCCGTCGTCGCGGTCATCGACCGCAAGACGCACAAGGTTGTTGAGGCGATCGGCTCCGGTTCGACCAACGCGCATCGTCTGATCATCGCGCCGGACGGACAGCGGCTCTACACGGAAAACGAGGAGGACGGCGAAGTGTCGGTGATCGATCTGCCGAAGCGCAAGCTGCTCGGCAAGATCAAGACGCCGCAGCCGCTCGCCGGCATCACCATTTCCGGCGACGGCAAGACCGTGGTGGTCGTCTCCGACCGGGAGCCGGTGCTGTTCCTGATTGATACGGCCGGCGAGAAGGTTCGCGAGACGGTTCCGCTCAAGGACGTTGCCAAACCGGCGCAGATCGCCCGCTACAGCCCGGACTGGAGCCTGCTCGCCGTGACCAGCCTCAACAGCGACACCGTGAGCCTGATTGCGCCATCGTTCCGCGAGCAGACCGCGGTCAAGGTCGGCAGCCAGCCGATGGATATGGTGTATCGCGGCGATGAGCTGTTCGTCGCATGCCAGGGCGACGGCTCGGTGCACGTCATCGACATTCCCGGTCGGAAATGGAAGTCGAGCTTCCATGCCGGCACCGGCTGTGAATCACTCGGCTTTTTCTAGTGCCCCTCGATCATAACGCCATCGCCGACCGGCTGATCGCAGCCTATGACGGCGTGACCACGCTGGCACCGATCACGTCTTGGGCGCCGGACTTCAGCGTTACCGACGCCTACGCGGTGCTCGATATCATTGAGAAGCGGCGACGCGCGCAGGGCTGGATATCCGTCGGCCGCAAGATCGGCTTCACCAACCGCACCATCTGGCCGCGTTACGGAGTCTATCAGCCGAACTGGGCGCACATCTGGTCGCATACGGTGCAATTCGCCAAAGAAGGCCGCGGCACCATCGATCTCCGCCGTTTTGTCAATCCGCGCATCGAGCCTGAGATCGCGTTCAAGCTGAAAGGCCCGGTGCCGCTGAGCGATGACCCCATCGCGCTTCTGTCGGCGGCCGAATGGGTGGCGCCGGCCTTTGAGATTGTGCAAAGCCATTTTCCCGACTGGAAATTCAAGCTGCCGGACTGCACCGCATCCTGGGCATTGCACGGCGCGCTGCTGGTCGGCGAGCCGGTGCCGATCGACGACGGCAATCGCGCCAGCATCGCCACCGCGCTCCCGAGGGCAACGGTCACGCTGTCGGACGCCGGCCGTGTCGTCGATCGCGGGATCGGGTCCAACGTGCTGGACAGCCCGGCGCTCGCACTCGGCTACCTCGCGCGCGTGCTCGCCGGCCTGCCGCAATTTGCGCCACTCGCCGCCGGCGAAATCGTCACCACCGGGACTATTACCGATGCCTGGCCGGTTGCAAATGGAGAGACATGGTCGTCGAACTACGGCGAACTCGGCCTCGACGGATTGACCTTCAGCTTCGCCGAAGCACGATAGGCGCGCTCAATCCCATTTCGGCGACCAGGCGAAATTGACGATGCGCCCGCCGCCGCGGGCAAGGCCGGCGATCTTCTGCATTTCCGCATCGGACAGTTCGAAATCGAACAGATCGAAGTTCTCCTGCAGCCGCTCGACCTTGCTGGTGCGCGGGATGACCACGACGCCCTGTTGCACCAGCCAGCGCAGGCTCACTTGCGCTGCACTCTTGCCGTGCGCCTGGCCGACGCCCTCGAGCACGGCATTGCCTTTGGTGCCGCCGCGGGCGATCGGGCTATAGGCGACCACTGCCATGCCGGCCTTGCGGCAGGCGGCGAGGACAATGTCCTGATTGAGAAAGGGGTGATATTCGATCTGGTTGCACACCAGCGGCTCGGTTGTGACTCTGTTCGCCTCATCGAGCAGCGCCACGGTGAAATTCGACACGCCCAAAGCCCGCACATAACCGGCGTGCTTCATCTTGGCCATAGCGCCGAGCGTCTCGGCAAGCGGTACGCGCGGGTTCGGCCAGTGGATCAGCAGCAGATCGATGACGTCGAGCCGCAGCCGGGCCAGGCTTTCCTTCACCGAGCGCTCGAGGTCGGGCGGCGCCAGCATCGTCGGCTGCACCTTGGTGGTGACCATGACCTCGGCACGCCGGCCGGACGCACGCACCCCCTCGCCCACCTCGCGCTCGTTCTCATACATCTGCGCCGTGTCGATGTGGCGATAGCCGATACGGATCGCCTGCTCGGTAAGCCGCGCGCATTCGCGTCCGCGCAGCGCCCAGGTGCCGAGCCCGACGATCGGAATGCTGAAGCCTTTGGCGATGACCGTCTGCATTGCGCTTAAGCCGCGTCCCACACCGGCGCGTGCGGCGGATTGACCACGCGCATATTGGTGGTGTTGAGCGCCTTCAGCTCCGCCATCTCCGCGCCGCTCAGCTTGAAATCGAATACCTCGAGATTTTCCTTCAAGTGCGCAGCGCTGGTCGAGCGCGGCAGCGGAATAAGTCCAAGCTCGACGAGATAGCGCAAGCTGATCTGCGCCGCGCTCTTGCCATGCGCCTTGCCGATGCGCTCCAACGCGGCCGCGCCGGGCACCTTGCCGCGCGCGATCGGAACATAAGCCTCGACCGCCGTGCCGTATTTCCTGCAGGCGGCGATGACCTTGTCCTGGTTGATGAAGGGATGCACCTCGATCTGATTGCAGACCAGCGGCTCGCTGGTCAGTTTCCAGGCCTCGTCAAGCAGTGCGGTGGTGAAATTGGAGAGGCCGACGTGCCTGGTTTTGCCCTCCTTCTTGGCCTTGCACAGCGCCCCTATGGTGAGATTGAGCGGTACGGTCTTGCTCGGCCAGTGGATGAGCAGAAGGTCGACATAGGGCAATTGGAGATTTTTCAGGCTCTGGTCGACGATACGCGCGAACGCGTCGGGCATGGCATCGTCCTGCCGCACCTTGGTGGTGATGAAGACGTCGTTGCGATTGACGCCGGAGGCGCGCAACGCTTCGCCGTTCTCCTTCTCGTTACCATAGTGCGCCGCCGTATCGAGATGGCGGTAGCCGAGATCCAGCGCGGTCTTGATGGCCCGCGTGCCCGCATCGCCGGTCAGCGTCATGGTGCCAAGGCCGATTTGCGGAATACGGGCGCCATGCGCTTCGACATATTGCATCGGTGGTCTCCTGAAGGATGCGGGCGGAAGGCCGTGTTGCGTGGGGACGGCAGAATGCCCGCTCGGCCGGGCGCTGCCAACCCCGGGACCTGCCGGCACGCGCAGGCCGCAGCCAATATCGCGAACAATTTTGCGCTGGCGCAAGGCGCCGCGATCCCTTGCCCGCCAAGCTGTTGGCTTCCGTTCTCACATTGGAATAATTCAAGAGTGAAAAGAAAGACTTGCATCGAAGGCTCTTAATGCTTTTGTGAGCGTTCAGGCCTTATAAGGAGAAACGTGATGCGGCTTATCGTTGGTGTTTTCGCGCTTGCTGCTGTGGTCGCCCAGCCGTCAATGGGGGCCCGCGCGGCCGACGACACCATCAAGACCACGATCAAGGATCATGTGTTCACCCCGTCCGAGATCAAAGTGCCGGCGAACAAGCGCGTGACCATCACCGTGGTCAACGAGGATGCGACCCCCGAGGAATTCGAAAGCTCGGCGCTCAAGGTCGAAAAGGTCGTTGCCGGCAAGTCGCAGGGCGTCGTGCGCATCGGCCCGCTCAAACCCGGGCGCTATTCCTTCGTCGGCGAATATCATGAATCGACCGCCAAGGGCGTGGTGATCGCGGAATAACGGCATGCTCGGCGCCCTCATCATCGTCTTCCGCGAAGTCATCGAGGCCGGTCTCATCGTCGGCATCGTCATGGCGGCGACGCGCGGCGTCCTGGGTCGCGGCCGCTGGGTCAGCGTCGGTGTCGGCGCCGGCGTGCTCGGCGCGACGATCGTTGCCATTTTTGCCGGCGCGATTTCGCAGGCCTTCGAGGGCGCTGGCCAGGAATTATTCAACGCCAGCGTGCTCGGCATCGCCGTGGTGATGCTGATGTGGCACAACGCCTGGATGGCGCGGCATGGCCGCGAGATCGCGGCGGAAATGCGCGACATCGGCACGGCAGTCAGCGAAGGCGCGAAGCCGCTGACGGCGCTGGCGATCGTGGTCGGACTGGCGGTGCTGCGCGAAGGCTC
>DATJYA010000502.1:0-3121 GCA_035499835.1 Pseudolabrys sp. | reverse complement strand
ATAAGCGCCTTCAAGCTGGCGCAGCCCCTCGATGAAGCGGTCGACGAAACGGTTGCGCCGCGCGCGCGCGACCAGATGCAGGATCACCTCGGTGTCGGTGGTCGACTGCATCATGGCGCCTTCGTGCACCAGTTGCTTGCGTAGCGTGAGGCCGTTGGTGAGGTTGCCGTTGTGGCCGATGGCGAAGCCGCCGCCCTCGAGCTCGGCGAACAACGGCTGCACGTTGCGTAGAATTGTCTCCCCGGTCGTCGAATAGCGCACGTGGCCGACGGCGGTGGTGCCGGGCAGGCGATCAATGACTTCGCGGCGGGAGAAATTGTCGCCGACGAGGCCGAGGCGCCGCTCCGAATGGAAGCGCTTGCCGTCGTAAGAGACGATGCCGGCCGCTTCCTGGCCGCGGTGCTGCAGCGCGTGCAGGCCGAGCGCAGTGATGGCTGCGGCATCGGGATGGCCGAAGATCCCGAAGACACCGCACTCCTCGCGTAGGCGGTCGGCATCGGGATCGAATTCGGCGGCCTCTGCCTTCTGCTGCATTGCTATCGGCTTTCGCTCGCTATGCGCACGTGGGACGTCGGCAAATTCCGCTCCGAGCGCTGGCCTGCACCTTGATCCGGCTGATCCTCATCCGGCTTCGGCCGCTTCAACCTCTTCAAGATGGTGCTTTCCGGGTCATCCGGCAACATGCTCTTGAGCCAATCCCCCGTACTCTTAATGACGACTTTCGACTTAGCATCGCGCACCCAATCGGGCTGGCTGCGCGCGGGGACCAGCCAGTCGAAGAACAGGTAAGCGACCACCACGATCAACAGCCCGCGGCCAAGGCCGAACAGGAAGCCGAGCGTGCGATCGAGCGCGCCGACGCGGCTGTCGAGGATCAGGTCGGAGATGCGGACGGTTAATATCGAGACGATGAGCAGCGTGCCCAGGAAAATGCCGACCACCGTCGCTGCCGTCGCTACCGATTCGCTGGCGAAGTACTGCTTCACCGTCGGCAACACGCGCGCATAGGAATAGAGCGTGACCAGCGCGGCGATGCCCCACGCCGCGATCGACAGCACCTCGCGCATGAAGCCGCGGATCATGGCGAGCAGTCCCGACACCAGCATCACCAGCAACAGGATCAGGTCGAGCCAGGTGATTGGCATTGCGCTCGTCAACTCCGCACCGCGGCCGTGCGGCGCGAATCTTGCGGCGTTCCGGCCGCTTCGCAAACCCCCGTCGATGTCGCTTCTAAGTACTTAATATTAGGCTCGTTTTCGCTCGCCGAACGGCCGGGTGGCGCGCTCATTTGCCGCGCCCCGTATATAGCGGGGCGGCACGGTGCCGTCACCCGTCTTGTCCACGACTTTTGCCGCGCGGCTTGGCGCGGCCATCGGCGGCAATGCCGGCGACCAGCGCGGCAAGGTTTGCCATCTCGGAAATCGTGAAGCCCGCCTCGGCGCTTTCGGGGCGCCCAGCCTCCGGCATGACGGCGCGGACAAAGCCGAGCTTGGCGGCTTCCTTGAGCCGCGCCGGCGCCTGCGCCACCGGCCGGATCGCGCCCGATAGCGATACCTCACCGAAATAGACCGCGTCCGCCGGCAGCGGGGCATTGGCGAGCGAGGAGACGAGTGCGGCGGCGGCGGCCAAATCGGCGGCTGGCTCCTGGATGCGCAAGCCGCCGGCGACGTTGAGATAGACGTCGTGGCCGCCGAGCCGGACGCCGCAATGGGCTTCCAGCACGGCGAGCACCATCGACAGCCGGCTCGGATCCCAGCCGACGACGGCGCGCCGCGGCGTGCCCAGCGACGAGGGCGCGACCAGCGCCTGGATCTCGACCAGCAGCGGCCGCGTGCCCTCGATGCCGGCAAAGACCGCGGTGCCCGGTTGACCGAGGTCGCGTTCGGAGAGGAACAGCTCGGACGGATTGGCGATCTGCCGCAGGCCCGACCCGGTCATCTCAAAGACGCCGATCTCGTCGGTTGGGCCGAAGCGGTTCTTGACGGCACGCAGGATGCGGAACTGGTGCGAGCCCTCGCCCTCGAAGGAAAGCACGGCATCGACCATGTGCTCGACCACGCGGGGGCCGGCGATCTGCCCGTCCTTGGTGACGTGGCCGACCAGGATGACGGCGGCGCCCGAACGCTTGGCGTAACGGATCAGCGCCTGCGCCGAGCCGCGCACCTGGGTGACCGTGCCCGGGGCCGATTCTACCGCCGAGGTCCACATGGTCTGGATCGAGTCGATGACGATCAGTCGCGGCGTCTTGCCTTCCGACAGAGTGGCGACGATGTCCTCGACTGCGGTTTCCGCGGCAAGTTCGACGGCGGCGGTGCCGAGGCCCAGCCGCTCGGCGCGCAGCCGCACTTGGGCAACCGCTTCCTCGCCGGAAATATAGACAGCGCGGTGGCCGGCGCGCGCCAGCGCCGCGGCGGCCTGGATCAGTAGCGTCGACTTGCCGATGCCGGGATCGCCCGCCATCAGCAGCACCGAGCCGCGTACAAGGCCACCGCCGGTCACGCGATCGAGCTCAGCGAGGCCTGAGGGGAGGCGCGGCGCCTCGCGCGCCTCTCCGGATAATGGCTCAAGCGCGAATAACCGGCCTTTGGCGGGCTTGCGGCCGGGGCCGGCCGGAGTCTCGGCGGCTTCATCGGCGAGCGTATTCCATTCGCCGCAGGCCTCGCATTTGCCCTGCCAGCGGCTAAAGGCCGCTCCGCAATTCTGGCAAACGAAGGAAAGGCCGCGCCTGGACATGAGAATCGCTTCTTAAATCGGGAAAAACAGCCTAGGTCAGCGTTGAGAACAATACAAGAACAAATGCTAAGAAGGTCCTCCGGCACAGGACAATCCTCGCGCCAAGCCGTTCAGGCGGCGCGGTAGACGCGGTGGTAACGCGGGCCAAGCCCGGTAAGAACCTCGTAACCGATGGTGCCAGCGGCCTGCGCCACCTCATCGACCGGTAGGCCGTCGCCGATCAGCGTTACGAAATCGCCGCGGCGCGCGCCGGCGTCGGGCAGGTCGGTGATGTCGATCGCGATCAGATCCATGGAGACTCGACCCACGATTGGGCAACGTTGGCCCGCGATCACGGCGCTGCCGCCCGGCCGCTCATCGGTCGAACTCGCCGCGCGCAGGTAGCCGT
>DATJYA010000501.1:0-5298 GCA_035499835.1 Pseudolabrys sp. | reverse complement strand
CACGCCGATATAGAGCAGCTTTTGCACCGCGTTGTATTTGGTCAGGTCGTCGTGCGCCAAATGGAAACGCAGCGTTTCCGAAATGGTCTGCAATATGTCGCGCCAATAGACCGGCAACAGCATGCGGCGAAAGCGTCCGGTAGCGAGGCCGTAAGTGATATAGGCGATGCCATTGAGCGCCAGGATCCACATGCCGAGGAAATGCCATTGCAGACCGTGCTGCGCCCACTTGCCGATGGTGAGCGCTTCGGGAAAATGCAGCCAGCCGAAGATCACTTCGTCGTTGTAGATCTTCCAGCCGCTGCCGATCATGATAAACATGGCGACCGCATTGGCCCAGTGCATGATCCGCAGCGGCAAAGGATGAAGTTTTCTGATATGCTGTGTCATGGGCCGGCATTCGCTGCGCGGGGTTGACGCGGAACCCCACCGTATGGATGCTGCAGAGCACGAGCAATGGGCGCTGCGGTCAAATTCTCGTGGCGTAACCGTGACAATTCATAAATTGCGTGTGCGGTTTGTCCACTAGCCGAAGACTCATGTCATGATAGCGCCAAGCTATTGCGTTCAAGGCTATAGAATCAAACCAATGCGCCAGTTCCTGCTCGTTTCGGTATCGCTTTCGGCCTTGCTCGCGGTGTCATCGACGCTGCATGCGGCGCCGCGCGATTATGCGTTCGTTCTCGCGAAACAACTGCAGGCGGTGCCGGCAGCCAGGAATGTGGACGTCAAGGGCGATGCGAATGACGATGATTCGTTCGAAGCCAAATACAAGCGGCGCTATCCGCAGCCGGCGACCGTCGGTCATCTGATCGGCCTGCCGGTGCTCGACGACAACGACGTGACCCTCGGTCGCGTGGAGAAGGTCGTGCGCACGCCGGAGGGCAAGATCGAGCTCATCGTCTCCTACAGCAAATGGTTCGGCTGGTTGGGGCGCCCTGTGGCGGTGCCGCTCGAAGCCGTCGTCATTCTCGCCCGCCAGCTCGATTCGGTGGACATGCAGCCGGACGAATACGCCGCCGCGCCGACCTGGACGCCGGGTAAGGATACGGTGCTTGCCGAAAGCGATGTCGTCCGCGTCGCGCTCGGGCGGCGCTAGCTCACTTGGCGCGATAGATTTTCCACGCCTGCGGCTTTTCCTCGACCAGCGCATAATCGCCGCTCGCGGCGAAGGGATCGTTGGCCCAGGCGCCGTCCTGCGGCGTCAACACCACGGTGCGGCACTGATAGCGCGCGGCCAGATCATGCACGTCCTGCGTCTCGGCGTGGCCGTCGAAGACCCGCTGGAATTGCTCGTCGACAGCATCGACGCGGTGGCGCGGCAGCGAGGAATAAGGCAGCACCAGTTCGCGGCCGGCAAAACAGGAGGCCCGGTCGGCAAACAGCGCCCAGGAGATGTTGACCGGCCAGGGCAGCATCTCGGCCATGAATTGCGGATTGTCGGCGACACGTTCGGCGGGCGGCGTGACGTGGCGCACAGCCGCCCATAAATCGGGTGTAGTTGCAAAGGCTTGCCCCGCGGCAGAAGGCGCGGGCCCGCGCACGTTTTCCGCCGCGAGCTGGAACGAGCGCGGCAAGGCGAGGGCCAGAAGGCCGAGGCTCAAGGCGGCGGCAAGCAGTTTCGGCGCCGCGATCCAGCGCGCAAGGCCCGTGGCGGCAAAGATCGTCAGCACATAGACCGCCGGCAGCACGGCGCGCCAGCCGAGGTCGTTGTTCTCGGCAAAGGTGATGGCGAAATAGCCGGCGATGAGCAGGCTTATCGCCGCCAGCGCCAGCAGCACCTTGCTCGTCGCCAGCTCCGGCGCGGCCGTGAATTGGCCCCGCAGCGTGCCGACGAGTGAGATGAGGCCGGGCAGATAGATCGCCGGAAACTCGATCGTCAACAGCACCAGCCAGAAGGCGGGAACGTCGAGCGCGCGGCGCACCGCGTCGGAATCGGGAAAGTCGAGCACCGAATAAGCAGACAACACGATCGGGCTGCCGATGCCGCGCCCGGCGGCGTTGAGGAACTGGTCGTGCAGGAACGGATAGGCGAGCACAGCGGTGACGAGTGCTGCGCCGAGACAAGCGCCGATGAACCCCAGCCGCTTGTCCGCCGGCGCCTCGACAAGCAGCACCGCCGCCATCACCGGCGCTGCCACGGCAAAGACGATGCCGCCGACCCAGGTCGAGCTTTCGTAGCCGGCGACCGCGGTCAGCGAAAGCGCAATGAGCGCTGGCAGCGACGGCCGCCGCGCCAGTTGCACGAGCAGCCAACTCGACAGCAGCACGCAGGAAGCGGACGCCGTGTGCTGCGGCGCCCAGGTGGTCTGGAACAGCCAGCCGGCAAATCCGGTGGGCGGCAGGATGTATGAATAGAGATTCTCGGCGCCGAAAATGGCTTCAAGGATGGGATGCAGTGAGGCGGCAAAGGCGAGCGGCACCACCAGCACGCCGGCCAGCGCGCGGCCGCCGATCCAGGCGGCAAAACCCATCATCAGCGTCACCGACGAAAATGCCGTGAAGGCGGTGAGCGCGATGTCGGCTTCCCACCCGGTCACGCCCGGCAGTAGCGACAGTTCGGCGGCGCTGAAGTGCCACAAATAATAATAGGCGAGGGGCAGATCGTGGCCGGCCTCGCCGAAGAACGGATTGCCCGGCGGCAAGCCGAGCCGCGTCATCTCATTGACGATCGCGACCTTGGAATGGTCGAACATCGGCCCCGCCAGCGCTACCGCGTCGCCGGAAAATTTCGGAAACAGCGCCGCGGCCGGAACGGCGGCGAGCAGGGCGGCGAGGCCGAAGCCCCACAGCGGGATCGGCATATCCGCTTCGTCGTCGCCGGGAAGCAACCGGAACAGCAGATAGGCCGCCGCGAGAAACGCTAACGAGCCTGCCGCCAATGTCCACAGCGTAAACCCGATCAGGCGATAAAGCGGCAGCGCCAGCACGCTTTGCACCGCCCAGCCCAGCGTCGGTGCTGCCGGCAGCGCCAGCGACAACGGCATTAAGCGCCGCCCGAGCCCGAAACCGATGGCGCCCCAAAACAACAGAGCGGTAGCGCAGACGAGGAAAACGTGGAGGACCGACGGCATGGCGCGGGACGGCTCACGTTTTATTGAACTTTCGTTGATTTAGCGAGTAGTAAAGTCGTCAACTCCCGCCGAATTGAACGCCTGCGTGAGCCGGTCAATCAGGAAGCGATGCCTTGAGCACGGTCGCCATCGCCATCACCGCCAAGACGCCGAAAAGCGGTGCGTCGAAGACGCGGCTGTCGCCGCCTTTGCTGCCCGAGGAGTGCGCGGCGATTTCCGCCTGCTTCATCCGCGACCTGTCGGCGACCATTGCGGCGGTGGCCGCCGGCGGCGACGTTACCGGCTATGCGCTCTACACACCGCGCGGTTCGGAGGCCGAGCTGCAGCGCCTGCTGCCGGCGGACATCCGGCTGATGCCGCAGGTCGAGGGCGATTTCGGCGAGCGGCTGCTGCATGGCGTGATCGATCTTCTCGGGGCCGGCCACGAGGGCGCCATTCTGGTCAATTCGGATTCGCCGACGCTGCCCGCGGCGATCCTGCGCGCGGCAGCGGAGGCGCTGCGCGGCCGTGACGCGGTGGTGTTAAGCCCGGCCGCCGACGGCGGCTATACGCTGATTGGTCTGTCGCAGCCGCACGCCCGCCTGTTCGCCGACATTCCCTGGAGCACGCCCGACGTCTTTCGCCTCACACTCGAACGCGCGCGCGAGATCGGCCTGCCGGTCACGCAAGTGCCCGGCTGGTATGACGTCGATGACGCGGCGTCGCTCGCCATGCTCGAAGCCGAACTTGCTGGCATGCGGCCGCCGTTCGCGGCGATCCACGGCGCGGAAGCGCCGGCCACCCGCGCCTTCATGCGCGCGCGCGCAGCGGCTACCGCTGCGCTCTAACCCCATGCATTTTGCCTCCGGCGACCGGATCGTGTCCGTCATCATCCCGTGCCTCAACGAAGAGGCGCCGATTGCCGGCGTGGTGCGCGAAGTTCTGGCGCAAGGTGTCGATGAGGCGGTCGTCGTCGACAACGGCTCGACCGACAAGACCGCCGAGCGTGCGGCTTTGGCCGGCGCCCGCGTGGTGCGCGAGCCGCACCGCGGCTATGGCCGCGCCTGCGCCGCCGGCCTTGCCGCCGTCCGCGCCGACGCCAACATCGTCTGCTTCCTCGATGGTGACGGCAGCGACGTTCCTGATTTCTTACGCGCCGTGGTGCGGCCGATCGCGGAGGGCGAAGCCGATTTCGTCATGGGCTCGCGCCTGCGCGGGCACCGCGAGCCGGGCAGCTTGACGCCGCAACAGCTTGTCGCCGGCCGGCTCGCCGGTTGGCTGCTGCGGCTCACTTACGGCGTGCGCTTCACCGACATGTCGCCATTCCGCGCCATGCGCGTCGAGCGTCTGCGCGCGCTGGGCATGAGCGAAGAGACCTACGGCTGGAACCTGGAGATGCAGATGCGCGCCGCCGCCGCGCGTTGCCGCATTCTGGAGATCCCGGTCGATCATCGCTGCCGCCGCGGCGGCGTCTCCAAGGTCTCCGGCAATCTCGCGGCCGGCGTGCGGGCCGGCTGGAAGATCGCCACCACCTTCCTGCGGCTCGCCATGACGCGACGGGTGGCGTGAGCATGCAGGTCCTGCTCACCGGCGGTGCCGGCTTCATCGGCCGTCATGTCCTGCGCGAGCTCAACGCGCGCGGCCATGCCGTGCGCGCGCTCGACTCGCTGCGCGCCGACGTGCATGGCACCGATGCCGCGAAGTCGCTCGATGGCGCCGAGCTCCACGTTACCGACGTGCGCGACGCCGAGGCGGTGGCTCGTGCGCTCGCCGGCGTCGACGCGGTGATCCATCTCGCCGCCAAGGTCGGTCTCGGCGTCGACGTGCACGACCTGCCGGATTACGCCGGCTCCAACGATCTTGGCACCGCGGTGCTGCTTTCGGCCATGGCGCGTGCCGGCATCAAACGGCTGACGCTCGCCAGCTCCATGGTGGTCTACGGCGAGGGTCTTGCGCCTTGTCCCGAGCACGGCATGGTGCGCCCGGCGCCGCGCACCGAGTCAGCACTTGCCGCCGGACAGTTCGAGCCGCCGTGTCCGATCTGCGGCAAGCCGCTCGGTCACGCGTTGGTCGATGAGGCAACGCCGTTCGACCCGCGCAACACTTACGCTTCGAGCAAGGTGGCGCAGGAATTCTATGCGGCGAACTGGGCGCGGCTGACCGGCGGCGCCGTTGCCGCGCTGCGCTATCATAATGTCTACGGGCCGGGCATGCCGCGCGATACGCCTTACGCCGGCGTTGCCGC
>DATJYA010000500.1:0-7613 GCA_035499835.1 Pseudolabrys sp. | reverse complement strand
GCGTCAGAGGGGTTGCGACGGGTCGAAATAGCTGCCCGGAAGCTTGATGCCCTGATTGGCCAGTTCGGCGAGGAAGCGCGGGCGGATGCCGGTCGCGGCAAAATGCCCCTGCACCGAGCCGTCCGGCGCAGTGCCGGTGCGCACGAACTTGTAGATCTCCTGCATCTGGATGATGTCACCCTCGAGGCCGGTGATTTCCGCAATCGAGGTGACCTTGCGCTTGCCGTCGGACTGGCGCTGCAGCTGAACGATGAGCTGGATGGCGGCGCCGATCTGGCCGCGGATCGAGGCGACCGTCATCGGCAGCCCGGCCATGCCGATCATCTGCTCCAGGCGCGAGATCGCGTCACGCGGCGTATTGGCGTGGATGGTGGCCATCGAGCCTTCATGACCGGTGTTCATCGCCTGCAGCATGTCAAAGGCCTCCTCGCCGCGGCACTCGCCGAGGATGATGCGATCGGGCCGCATGCGCAGCGCGTTCTTGACCAGCTCGCGCTGACGAATCTCGCCTTTGCCTTCGAGGTTCGGCGGCCGCGTCTCCATGCGCCCGACATGCGGCTGTTGCAGTTGCAGTTCGGCCGCATCCTCTATGGTGATCAGGCGCTCCTTCTCCGAAATGAAGGCGGACAGCGCGTTGAGCATCGTGGTCTTGCCGGAACCGGTGCCGCCGGAAATGATCGTGGTGATACGCGCCTTCACCGCCGCGGCAAGCACCTCCGCCATTGCCGGGCGCAGCGCGCCGACGTCGACGAGCCGCTTGAGGCCGAGCGGCTTCTTGGAGAATTTGCGGATCGACACCAGGGGGCCGTCGACGCCGATCGGGCGCACCGCGACGTTGACGCGCGAGCCATCCTGCAGGCGCGCGTCGCACAGCGGATGCGATTCGTCGACCCGGCGCCCGACGGCCGAGACGATCTTATTGATGATGCGCAGCAGATGCTGCTCGTCCTTGAAGCGTACCTGCAACGGCTCGAGCACGCCGGCGCGCTCGACATAGATGCATTCGTGGCCGTTGATAAGAATGTCGTTGATGGTCGGATCCTTGAGCAACGGCTCGAGCGGACCGAGACCGGTCATTTCATCGAGGATTTCGCTGACGAAATCGGCGAGTTCCTGCGCGTTCAGCGCCAGCCGTTCGACCATCACATATTCGGAAACGAGCTGCTGGACATGAGCGCGGATTTCATCCTCCGGCAGCTTTTCCAGCGCCGAAAGATTGATTTCCTCGATCAGCTTGCGGTGCAGGCGGACCTTGGCGTCGAGCAGCTTGTCGCTGAGCAGCGGGCTGACCGCTGGCGACGCCGCTGGTTCGACCGCCGGTTCGACAGCCACCGCCGACGGCAACGCTTCGCCGATCGGAGCCGATGGCTCATCCGTCGCCGACGAGCGATCGGGCGCCACTACGCGTCGGGCTGTAAAGCGTCCGGCCATCGCCTAATCCTCTTCGCCCATCTCTTACTTCGCGAGCGACGGAGCGAATTTCTGAAACAACGCAAACGGACTGGCGGTCGCCGCCGACTTTGCCGCCGGCTGATCGAGCACCAGTTTCCTGATTTGCGCGGTGATCTTGTTCCCAGGCTTGACCTCGTTCAGCGGCACGCCGCGATCGATCGCCTCGCGCACCATCGCGTAGTCGTTGGGAATGCAGCCGGCAAACGAATCGCCGAGGGCCTGTTGCAGATCGCCGCGCCGCAAGCCTGGCGCGAACATGCGCTGGGCATAGCGGTTGACGATGACCTGCGGCTGGGGTCCCTCGCCGAGCCGCTCCTTGATTGCCATAACCAGTTGCTTGGCGTGGCGCAGCGCCGGCACCGTGGTTTCGCTGACGATGAACAGCTTGTTCGAGCCAAGCAGAACACTGTCGGTCCAGGAGAACCAGGTGCGCGGCATGTCGAACACGACGTACTCGAAATTCGTCGAGACGAGATCGAGCAGCCGCGTCACCACATCGGGATCGAAGGTGCGCATTTCCGCCGGCCGGTTCGGTGCGGCGACGACCGCGAGACCCGACGCGTGATAAGACAGCATCACCTCCAACAATTGCCGGTCAAGCCGGTCCGGGCGCGGCTCGATTTCCGCCAGATTGAGGCGCGGTTCGAGATCGAGATAGTCGGCGACCGTGCCGTGCTGAAAATCGAGATCGACGAGGCAGGTGCTCGGGCGCGCCCGCGGACCGGCGCTGTTAAGCAGAATCATCGCGGTTTGCAACGCCAGCGTCGTCACGCCGGCGCCGCCAACCGATGGCAGGAAGGTGTAGATCTTCGCTTCCGTCGGTTCGGCGCCGCTCGCCGGATTCTTGGCAACGCGGGCGCAGGCGCGCACCAGATCGACCGGCGCCACCGGCTTCACCAGAAAGTCGGCGACGCGCATTTGCATGAATGTGCGGGCCAGCTCCGCGTTGAAACTCTGCGTCACGGCGACAACCGGCGGCCAGGCGCCGAGACGCGCCATCAGGCGCTCCATCGCTTGCATTTCGTCGGTGCGATCGGCGTTGAGATCGACCACGACGACCGAAGCGTTGGCGGCGTCGAGCGCGTCGCCCATGTCCGTCAGCCGCCCGGATACGACACTCAGGTCGATCTGGTTGCTGGCGCCGAAGATGGCGCGAGAGGAGCGTTCGAATTCGGCGTCGGCGGTGAGCACCACCACGCGCGTCCGGTTGGGATCGGCGTTACGCCCGATACGCATGCGCTCACCGCGTTACGGAGATTTCGGCGCCGCCGGCTGACTCGCCGTCGGGTCCGATTGCGATGGCGCGCCGCCGGAGCTTTGCTGCGAGAACGAGCCGGACGTGCCGGTGCCGACCGGTTGGATGATCTGGTTCGTGCGATAGCGCTGCACCGCGCTTTGCATTTTCGCGCCGTTGAAGGCGATGTTGCGGTCGCCGCTGTAGCGCGGCCACGGGTCGACCATCTCCGTGACCCGATCGGTGGCGAGCGCGTCGCCGCCGCTGAGCGCGATGGTCTCACGCCGATCGGTATATTCGGAACAAGCGCCGACCGTGCCGGCTATCAGGGCGATGAGCGCGGCCGCGCGCATGGGCTTGCTAATTGGCATTCGAATACTCCGTCGGGGCCACCAGATCGAGCGTATGGCCCGTGTAGGGTTGGTCACCGGCCGCGACGATGCGCGCCTCGAGCGGGCTGAGCGCACGCGCTTCGTCATGCGTGAGTTCGGTCTTGCCGAGCAGAAAGAAATCGGCGTCGTTCGGCGGCAGTGAGGCATCGGTCGGCGACTTGATCACGTCGCCTGGCCGCGCCGGCCGCACGATATGCGGGGTCACGATGATGGCGAGGTCGGTCTGGTCTTTCTGGTAGGACTTGCTGGAAAACAGGGCGCCAAGTACCGGGACCGAGCCAAGCCACGGCAGCTGGTCGATCTGGTTCTTGTTGTCGGTCTGCAGCAGCCCGCCGATGACGAAGCTTTGCCCGTCACGCAGCTCGACCGTGGTCGAGGCACGGCGCACGATCAGCGCCGGCACCGAAATCCCGTTGGTAACCGCGACCGAATGGTTGGGGTCGATCTGGCTCACCTCCGGCTCAATCTTCATGTTGATCAGGCCGCGGCTGAGCACCGTCGGCGTAAAGGCAAGACCGACGCCGTATTTCTTATAGTCGACGGTAATCTGGCCGTATTGCGCTGCGACCGGAATTGGATATTCGCCGCCGGCGAGGAAACTCGCGGTGTCGCCGGAAAGCGCAGTCAGGTTCGGCTCGGCAAGGCTGCGGGCAAGCCCCTTCTGTTCGAGCGCATTGATCGCGATGTCAGCCGACACGCCGCTCGAGGCCAGCCGCGCGATCAGGAACCCATAGGGATTCGCGCCGGAGAGAACGCCTGCCGCCGTATCATTGGCGATATCCGTCGCCGTGCGCGGCAGGGCTCCGGCCGGGACATTGTTGCCGATGTTGACGATGCTGCTGCCGCCGAACCGGTTCCACTGCACGCCAAGTTCGCGACTGGCGGTGCGCGAAATCTCGATGAACCGCACTTCCAGCAGCACTTGCTGCGGCGACATCACCGCCACCGAATTGATAACCTCCGGCCCGAACTGCCGGGCGATGGTTACGGCGCGGTCGAGGGTCACGGAGTCGGCCACCTCGCCGCTAAGCATGATGCGGCCATTGATCGAAGTGGCGCGCAGCTGCGAGCCGGGGAAGATTCGCGCCAGTTCATTGGTCAGCCGCGAGACGTCGTAGGAAACCTCGACGTCGAAGATGCCGACCAGCTTCTTGCCCTCGCCGTAGACCGAAACCCGGGTGGTGCCGACTTTCTTGCCGAGAATAGACAACGTGTGATCGGTGAGCGGATTGACGTCGGCGACCTCGGGATCGCCGACCAGGATGTCGGCGAAATGGGCGTCGGTGCGTACGTCCTGCGATTTGCCGATGGCGACAACGACCATCGCCGTGCGGTTTGCGCCGCTGATTTGCACGACTTTTTCCTGCGCCCGGGCGCCCGCGCATAAGAGCAGCGATGTCAGCATCGCCATTGAACCGACGACGGCTGCGAACCGCCAATTCACGACACGGTCTTTATTATTCACGACACGATCCCCCAAGTTCTTCGATGTCGACATCAGTGAGCAGCCCGGCTCCTTCCGGCTGAAGCAAAATCCTCGCTTCGCCGTTCAACAGGCACGCTGTATTCCTGAACCGTTGTTGCGCGGGTCACCGCGACAGTCGCGGTGCCGTGCTTGTCGTCGCCGGACGGCTCGTTCGCCCCCAAATCTTTCAGTGTGATCTTGCGCGTTCTCGCGTCTGCGGTGTCACCGGCCTTGCGTAGCAGCAACGACAGGCTGCCGACGGTGGAAGCGAGCGACAGCTTCTGCGCATCAACCGTATCAACCTCGAGCGTCACCGATTTGGCGACCGCCGCCTTGAAGGCCCGTTCGTCAGCGCTCTGATCGATTGCCAGCACGCGCGCATTTTGCAGCACCACCTCGGTCGTGGCCGAGGCCTTGTCGATCTGCCGGGTCAGCGCAACATCGACGCGATCGCCCGGCAGCACGAAGCCGCCGACGCCTTCCACGTCGTTGACGCGGATGGTGACCGCCTTCATGCCGGGCGCGACCAGCGCTGACAGCGTTGCACGCTGGCCGGCTCCGGTGACCTTCAGCGCCAGCACCGGCTCGTTCGGCTCGATGGCCGCGAGGACGACGCGGCCGCCGCCGTTGAGCAGTTCGTCGATCTTGGCGAAGGCGCCCGCCGGCAGCGCCTGGCTCGGCCACGGCACTTCTTCCAGCATCCCGCGATCGAGCTGGGTGCCGAAACGCAGCGCCTGTTTGGCCACGACGATGGTCTGCGTCGCCACGACAGGCTTGCCGGTATCGATGTTCTTCGCGCGCAGACTGGCTTGGTTGTTGAGCCAGGCCTGCGCGACGAAAACGGCAAGCAGGCCGAACACGACGGCAAACGCAATCATCACTACAGTGCTGGCACGCATATGTGTCCTGACGCGATACGAAATATCTGCGACGTATCGACAGCGAACCTAATGGCGGAGCCAGTACTCAATTACTAAAATCGTGCAGCCGCTTGTCCTTATGCTAAAGGGCGGATGAAGAGTAGGCGGCAAACGGTCGCGCTTAATTTACCAACATTGGAATTAATCAAATGCGCGGCAATTCGCCTGCGGCATTTGATTCAAATAGTAAATTTTTAGGCGCGAATTTGCCTCAGCGTCCGTCGGGCGTGCGCACGCCGAACCAGGCATCGCGCACCTGCTGGTAATGGACCTGGGTGTCGTAGGTCTGCACGTTGAGACCGAGAACCTGCGGCGAAAGCCGTCCGATGGACGCCAGCAGGCTGTAGGAATTGACGACGCGATCACGCTGCGCAGCGATAAGATTGGAACGGGCGCTCACCAGTTCCTGCTGTGCATTGAGCACGTCCAGCGTCGTGCGCTGGCCAAGGCGCGCTTCTTCGCTGACGCCATTCAGCGCCGATTCGGTATCCTTGACCTGCTGCGTCGCCGCTACCACGCTGCGCTTTGCCGACTCGGTCGCCGCCCAGAACTGCAGCACGCCCACGCGCGCCTGGTCCCGGGCAAAGTCGAGATTGAGTCGCTGCTGCGACTGCGTCTCCTTGGCCTGCCGGATCAGCGAATATTCGGAGCCGCCTTGGTAGATCGGTACGGTGACCTGGCCCAGCACCGAAGCGGAAAACGACTGCATCGTCGCCAGTGCGGTCGAATTGTTCTGCTGGACGTTGCCTTGCAGCGACACGGTCGGGGACAGCGCGGATTCGGCAACCCTGACCTGCTGCGTGGCGACATCGACGCTGTATTGGGCGGCGACAACCGTCGGATGCTGTGCGGTGCCGATGCCAACGGCCGTCTGCAGGCTGTTCGGGATGAAACGGTCGACTGGCGCGGCCGCGCTCAGCTTTCCCGGCTCGAGACCAATCACCTGACGGTAAACCGCCCGCGAGGTATCGTAATTGGCCTCCGCGGAGAACAATTGAATTCGCCCGGCGGCTACACGCGACTCCGCCTGGAAAACGTCGGTCGCGGTAACGCTGCCGGCTTCCAGGCGCTGCCGCGTCTGCGACAATTCGTCCTCGAGCACCTGGACGTTACGGCGCTGCAGTTCAAGGATCGCCGTGTCGCGCAACAAATTCATGTAAGCGGTAGCCGCGTTGAGCAGCACCGTCTGTTCCATCGTGCGCAGGTTCTCACGCGCAGCGAGTACCTGGCTCTCGGCTTGCCTTGTCTTGTTCGCCGTCTGAAAGCCGTTATAGAGCGTCTGCGTAATCGTTGCGCCGCCGCCGTAGGGCGCGTTTTCGCCGCTTTGCGTGAAATACGTCGCCGGCGCATTGGGCGGGATGGTGCTACCGACGTTTTGTATCGTCGACGACAACGACTGAATGCCGACGCTCCCATTGGCGGTAATTCTTGGACGATAGCCGCTCAGCGCCTGCGCCACATTTTCATCGGTGGCGCGAACAAGCGCGCGCTGCGCATTGAGCTGCGGATTATTCTGGTAGGCGTAAGCGAGCGAGCCTTCGAGCGTGTCGGCAAGGGCTGCGCCGCACGGCATCGCCGCGCATGCGACGACCATGACCAAGAGTCTGGCCTTCACGCCCCAAAAACCGACAACAGGCATTGCCCCCGCCTGACGCTCGTCCAAGCCCCACGCGTTCCGATCGTAAACTTCTCATTATCGTAGGTGGCGGGCCACGATTCTCCAACGGCTCATCCGCTCAAGTTCCGGCGTTTACGTCCTGTTTTTGCCGCGCTGTGGCTTTATCGGCTCACTTTTTCGCAAAACACGGCTATAGCTTACCAAATTGGCCAGCCGCTCTCACGGTCGAGGTCGGGCCGGAACGTCACAAAGTCCCAAGGGGCCAGACCAATTCGGTGCCTACCTCCTCAGTCGCGCCGGGAAGAAACCGCCATTCCTACTTGGTTTCAAGGGCATAGGCGCCCTGCCAGTCGTCCGGCGGCGGGGCCGCCTGAAACGCGTGGATGCGCGCGGAATAGACCTTGAAGACCGTGGCGAGTCGCGCGTCGGGATCGGCGGCCCGGCCCTCCTCGATTGCCGCCAGGGCGCCGATCCAGTCACGGCTGCGATAACAGGACAGCATTTTGACGTTGAGTTCGCGCCAGTGCTGGAA
>DATJYA010000499.1:0-3593 GCA_035499835.1 Pseudolabrys sp. | reverse complement strand
AGGCCGAGAAAAATCTGCGGCCAATGGGTGACCCGCTTCATGAACGGATAGATCACGACCACGGCGAGCGAGGCGAGGCCGGTGAAAATCGTGTAGCGATTGAACTGCAGCAGCACGACCAATCCGGTAAGCGCCTGCGCCATCATGAAGACGGTCGCCTGCGCTACCGTCACCTGACCGGAGGGAATGGGCCGCGAGCGCGTGCGCTCGACTTTGCCGTCGATATCGCGATCGACCAGATCGTTCCAGGTGCAGCCGGCGCCGCGCATCGCGAATGCGCCGATGAAGAACAGCGCCACCGACCACGCGCTCGGCAGATGGCCAGTACGCATGGCGGCAAGGCCGAGCGACCACCAGCACGGCAACAGCAACAGCCAGGAGCCGATCGGGCGATCGAAGCGGGCCAGGCGCAGATACGGCCGGGCGATCGCCGGTGCGAGCGTGTCGACCCAGTTTCCGGTCGCATCGGCGACGCGTCCGGCGCTGCTGCTCATTTTGTGCCGAGCGGCGAGCCCGTCAGGGTGTCAAAGGTGCCGCGGCCAGTCTTGATATTGCCCGCGTCCGGGACTGGAGCGCCGAGCGCGTCACTCAACGTGGGCTGACGCGGAGCGGCGGCTTGCGGCCGGTTGGCGGCCTCGCAGACCTTGGCGCGGATTTCCATCGCCTTGGTGTGTCCCGCCTTGAGGTTTTCAATCACTTCGTTCGGGATGCTGCACCAGACCGAGTTGTCGGTGGCATATTTGATCAGCTTGGCTTCGGCGGCGGTGAATGTATTGAACAGGCCGCAGGCCTCTTTCGGGGTGGCGTGGCGCTCGCTCGCCGCGCGCAGCGCCATGCCCTTTTTCTCGGTATCGTTGCGCAGCTTGAAAAATTCAGCGACGCAGGGCGGCGGGCCCTGCTGCGGCGCCGCCGCGGGCGGAGATTGTGCCGCCGGCTGCTGCCCACCGACCGGCGGGAACTGCGCTACCGGCTGCTGCGGCTGCGGCGGAAACTGCGCCGCCGCTGGGCAAGCGGCCGCGAAAAAGCAGGCGGCAATGAACCATGCCCGGCGCAAGGTCATGTCAGCGAATCCTCTCCAGTCCCGCCCCATTATACAGGCTCATAGGCGGCCGCCGATAACAACTCGTCGATTGCGTCGGGAAGGCGGCAAAGCAGGCCAAGACCGCCGGTGCTAGCCAAGTCGCCGGCGCCTGGCGTAAACCGGGGCCGCAACGGCGATTTTACCCATGCCGCACTACGATTTCCGCATGCCCCGGCTTTATGTCGAGCATCCGCTCGCCGCGGGGCGGCCGGTCGCGTTCGATCGCGACCAGGCCAATTATCTGGTCAACGTGCTGCGGCTGAAGCCGGGCGGCGAATTGCTGCTGTTCAACGGCCGCGACGGCGAGTGGCGGGCGCGGCTGGCCGGCGGAAAAAAGACCGCGGCGGCCGAGGTCGACGAGCGGGCCCGTGCGCAGCCGCGTGCCTCAGACCTGCATTTCCTCTTTGCCCCGCTCAAGCACGCCCGGCTCGATTATCTGGTGCAGAAGACCGTGGAGATGGGCGCCTCGCGCCTGCAGCCGGTGATGACGCGGCATACGCAGGTCGCGCGCATCAATCTGGAGCGCATGCGCGCCAATGTCATTGAGGCGGCGCAACAATGCGGAATTCTCAACCTGGCGGACGTTGCCAAGCCTCAAGCCTTTGATGAGTTCGTAGCCAAGGTCGACCCGGACCGGCTACTGGTGTTTTGCGACGAGGACGCCGAGGTAAGGGACCCCGCGGCGGCGCTCGCTGCCGCACGGGCAGGTCCCACGGCGCTGCTTCCCGCGGATGCCGCAGCGGCGCCGCCCTCGCTCGCTGTCCTGATCGGGCCGGAAGGCGGCTTCGCCGAGGAGGAACGCGCAAGCCTGCTCAAACGCCCCAATGTGGTGCGGCTGGCGCTCGGCCCGCGCATCCTGCGCGCCGATACCGCAGCGGTGGCGGCGCTGGCTCTGGTGCAGGCGGTGCTGGGGGATTGGCGCGCCAACTAAGACACAAGGCGCAAGCACCCCGGAAGGCCGAACTGGAATCTGGCCAATCCGGGGCTCGCTCCGCCGCAACCGAAATGGCGACCGGCGACGGCCGGCGCCAAGACTCGAAAGGACAACTGACAATGCAACAACAGCGGGCGAACGAACGGCCCGCGTAACGCAACCAAAAAAAGCGATGGGATAATCCCCTCCGATTCGCGAGTTCCGACGCCGCCGAATCTGTGCGCAACCGGCTCGCGCCGGAAAAATCTTGTGATAAACTGCCGGTCGGGCAAAGGGAGGCCTCGGGTCATGACGCGCCTGTTCCGCTTCGGGCTGCTTGCACTCACGGTTGTTGTGGGCGTCGCCGCCGCGCCTCCGGCGAAAGCCGCGAACTGGCTGGAAATGAATTTCGGCCTCAGCGGACCGCGCTATGACGGCGTGGTGCCGGCCTGCGACGCCGCGCTCGACTGGATCGCCTCACGTTTTGCCACCAAGGAAGGGCGGTTCTGGAACTCGGATCTGACCATCACCGGCTTTGATGGGGTGCGCGAAACCGCGTTCCGGCCTTGGGCGAACGTCACCATTCCGCGTCGCTTCTGCACCGCAACGGCCTATGTCAGCGACGGCAGCAGGCACCGGGTGAATTACTGGATTGGCGAGGACACCGGCTTGATCGGCGCGATCTGGGGCATCGAATGGTGCGTGGTCGGTCTTGACCGCAATTGGGCCTATAACCCCGCCTGCAAGATGGCGCAGCCCTGAGCGTCGCGCGGCCTTAACCGGCTATTTACTTTTTGTTCTCTTTATGTTCTCATGATGGTGGTACGGTTTTATGGAACCGACGCCAACAGCCTATTTCCGTTTTGTTCCCAGGGGGCATCCCATGTTGCAGCATCGTGCGTACCGGGCGGCACTCGCCGCCTGCATGACACTCAGTTTCGTCTTCCTCTTCGCCATCGTCGCCTTTGCCCAGGATGGAGCGCCTGCCGGCGTCCAGGACAAGCGGCAGAACGCGCCCGGCGAATTCGATTTCTACGTGCTGGCGCTGTCGTGGTCGCCCACCTATTGCGCGGAGCGGGACGAGCGCGGCTCCAGCCGCAAGCCTGACCCGCAATGCAACGGCAGGCCCTTCGCCTTCGTCGTGCACGGTCTGTGGCCGCAATACGAGCGCGGCTTCCCGTCTTATTGTCAGGTGCCGGCCCCGCGGCTCGACCGCGGCATGATCAGCCGCGCGTTAGAGCTGATGCCAAGCCCGGCGCTCGTCCTGCATGAATGGGATCGCCACGGAACCTGTTCCGGCCTCTCCGCCGGCGCCTATTTCGAGACGATGCGCAAGGCGCGCGCGGTGGTGAAGATCCCCGCCGACTATCTTGACCTCGCCGCGCCGGTGACGGTGGCGCCGGATGAAGTCGCCGAGGCCTTCGTCAGGATCAATCCCGGCCTGAGCCGCGCCGACATGGCGGTGGGCTGCAACAAGACGCGGCTGACCGAAGTGCGGCTCTGCATGGGTAAGGATTTTTCGTTTCACGCCTGCCCGGACGTCGTGCGTCATGCCTGCACGCGCGAGAAAGTCGAAATGCCGGCGATGCGCAGCGCGCA
>DATJYA010000498.1:0-3232 GCA_035499835.1 Pseudolabrys sp. | reverse complement strand
CGACGCTTATGTGCATGCCGACGCGACCACGCTCGCCGCGAAGGTCGCCGGTTACGTCTCCAGCGTCGATGTTGCCGATAACGCCTATGTGCACGCCGGCGATGTCATCGCCCGCATCGACGACGGCGACTACCGGCTCGCGGTCTATTCGGCCCGCGACAAGGTGGATACCCAGCAAGCGACCGTGGGTCGCATCGGCGAACAAATCACGGCGCAGCAAGCGGCTGTCGCCCAGGCCCGCGCGCAGCTCGTATCGGCGCAGGCCGGCGCGACGCGCGCGCAGTCCGAGCTCGATCGGCAGCAGGCGCTGGCCGGCAAGGAATTCGCCAGCCGCCAGACCCTGGAACAGGCACAGGCCAACCGCGATCAGTCCGATGCCGCGGTGCAAAGCGCGAAGGCAGCGATCGACGCTGCGGTCGCCAATGTCGAGGTGCTGCGTGCGCAACAGCAGGAAGCCTCGCGCACGCTGCAGGAGCTGCGAACGGCGCAGGCCAAGGCCGAACGCGATCTGTCCTTTACACTCATCCGCGCCCCTATCGATGGCGTCATCGGCAATCGCGCCGTGCAGACCGGCGACTACGTACAGACTGGAACCCGGCTTGCGAGTCTCGTGCCGCTGACCGGCGTTTATATCGACGCCAACTTCAAGGAGACGCAGCTGTCGCGGCTGCGCCCCGGCCAGCCGGTCGACGTCAGCGTCGATGCGCTGCCCGACCACGACATCAAGGGCACGGTGGAGAGCGTGTCGCCGGCTTCGGGCTCGATGTTCTCGCTGCTGCCGCCCGACAACGCCACCGGCAATTTCACCAAGATCGTGCAGCGCCTTGCCGTACGCATCCGCGTGCCGCAGAGCGTCGCCGACAAGCGGCTGCTGCGGCCCGGCATGTCCGTGGTCGTCGCCGTCAACACCAAACCGGGCCGGTCGGTCGCCGACAACGGCTCCTGGTTCAGCGCCGCGGCGGCCGACGCTCCGCGCAATCCCACTCGGCGGTGAGTTCCCATGAGTTCGCTCACCGCCACAGCCACGCTTCCGGTCTCCGCCCGTTCCCCGACAGGCGGCGCCGGAAGCGTGGATACTCTATCGACACGCAAGCTCATCGCCTTCATCGCCATGTGCGTCGGCATGTTCATGGCGTTCCTCGACATCCAGGTGGTGTCGGCCTCGCTGTCGGAAATCCAGGCCGGCTTGTCGGCCTCGGCCGACGAAATCCCCTGGGTGCAGACCTCGTACCTGATCGCCGAAGTGATCGCGATCCCGCTCTCCGGCTTCCTCTCTCGCGCGCTCGGCACGCGGCTGCTGTTCTCGGTGTCGGCCGCCGGTTTCACGCTCGCCAGCATCATGTGCGGCATGAGCTCGTCGATCAACGAGATCATCGTCTGGCGCGCGCTGCAGGGCTTCATCGGCGGCGGCATGGTGCCGACGGTGTTTGCCACCGCTTACATGATCTTCACCGGCCCGCGGCAGAAGATGATCGCGCCGACCGTCGGCCTCATCGCCACGCTGGCGCCGACCATCGGCCCGACCGTCGGCGGCTACGTCACCGACGTGCTGTCCTGGCACTGGCTGTTCTTCATCAACATCCTGCCGGGCATCGTGGTGACGATTGCCACCGTCGTGCTGGTCGACTTCGACAAGCCGGACCATTCGCTGCTCAAGCATTTCGACTGGTGGGGCCTCATCTCCATGGCCGGCTTCCTCGGTGCGCTCGAATACGTGCTCGAGGAAGGCCCGCGCAATGACTGGTTCGACGACGGCACGATCACGCTGTTCGCCGTCGTCTCGGCCGTCTCGGCCGTCGTGTTCTTCGCCCGCGTCTTGACCGCGCAATCGCCGATCGTCGATCTGCGCGCCTTTACCAATCGCAACTTCGCCGTCGGCAGCCTGTTCTCCTTTGTCCTCGGCATCGGCCTTTATGGCCTCACCTACGTCTATCCGGTCTATCTCGCCGCCATCCGCGGCTATGACGCGCGCATGATCGGCGCCACCATGTTCGTCTCCGGCATGGCGATGTTTGCCACCGCCCCGATCGCCGGCCAGCTCAGCCAGAAGCTCGATCCGCGTTACGTGCTGATGGCGGGCTTCGTGTTCTTCGCCATCGGCACCTGGGAGATGACCTTCGTCACCCAGGACTGGGATTTCTGGGAGTTGCTGTGGCCGCAGATCTTCCGCGGCGTCGGGCTGATGCTGTCGATCGTGCCGGTGACCAACACCGCGCTCGGCACGCTGGCGCCGCAGCTCATGAAGAACGCCTCCGGCCTGTTCAACCTCATGCGCAATCTCGGCGGCGCCATCGGCCTCGCCGCCATCAATACCGTGCTCAACGACCGCATGGACCTGCATCTGACGCGCCTGCACGAGTCGGTGAACTGGGCCAACGGCACCGCGCGGGAAACATTGTCGCAACTCGCCTCGCGCTTCCATGGCTCCGACGCGCAATTGATGGCGCTGAAGGCGATGATGGGGCTGGTGCGCAAGCAGGCGATGGTGATGAGCTTTGCCGATGTGTTCCTGATGCTGACGGTTTTGTTCCTCGCGCTTGCCGCGATCGGTGTCATCATGAAGAAGCCGGCGGCGCCCGCGGGCGGCGGAGGCGGGCACTAGCCGTCCGTTCGTCCCCGCGCAAGCGGGGACCCCGGGACGGCAACTTCAGTGCCAAAAGCTCTGGGTTCCCGATTGCGCGGGAACGAACGCGGGTCTCAGGCTCACGCCTTCCCGTATCCCCCCGCGGTCGGCGTCTGGATGATCACCGCTTCGCCGGCGTCGATCGTCGTCTCGTCGCAACCTTTGAGTTTCTCGACATGGCCGTCCGCCCGCCGCACGGCGTTCTCGCCGATTTGCCCCGCATCACCGCCGGCAAGGCCCGGCGGCGGCACGCGGCGGTGACCGGACAAGATCGTGCAATCCATCTTTTCGAGGAAGCGGATGGTGCGGCGGATGCCGTCGCCGGCGTGCCATTGGCCGCGGCCACCCGACCCGGTGCGGATATGGAAATCCTCCAACACTACGGGATAGCGGAATTCGAGAACCTCCGGATCGGTCAGCCGCGTATTGGTCATGTGCGTGTGCACCGCGTCGGTGCCGTTAAAGCCCGGCCCGGCCGGTGAGCCGGAGCAGATGGTCTCGTAATACTGGTAGCGCGCATTGCCGAAATTGAGATTGTTCATGGTGCCTTGCGCCGCGGCGAGGCTGCCTAACGCGAGGAACAGGCAGTTGGTCACCGCCTGCGAGGTC
>DATJYA010000497.1:0-3294 GCA_035499835.1 Pseudolabrys sp. | reverse complement strand
ATCTTTGCCGACATTGCTCTTAATATGGCTTCCGCCGCAAAAAGACTCTATAAGCCCGCACCTGCGGCACTACGTAACACGAGTATCCACGCGAACCGCAAAGTCCTGAAAAACAGAGCCGTGCTAGACGTTTAGCGGTCGTACGCCAATGTCCCTGCCGGGAATGGAACAGCTGACATGACCTCCCTCGACAGTTTCCGCTGCTGCAAGGCCCTCCAGGCGGGCGGCAAGAGTTACGCCTATTACAGCCTGCCGATCGCGGAGAAAAACGGCCTCAAGGGCATTTCCCGCCTGCCGTTTTCGATGAAGGTGCTCCTGGAAAACCTTCTCCGCAACGAGGACGGGCGCACGGTGACCAAGGACGACATCAAGGCGGTCGCCGAATGGCTGAAGACGAAATCTTCCGAGCGCGAGATCGCCTTCCGCCCGGCGCGCGTGCTGCTGCAGGACTTCACCGGCGTGCCCTGCGTCGTCGATCTCGCCGCCATGCGCGACGCCATGAAGGTGCTCGGCGGAGATCCGAAAAAGATCAATCCACTGGTCCCGGTCGATCTGGTCATCGACCATTCCGTCGCTGTCACCTACTTCGGCAACAACCAGGCGTTCAAGAAGAACGTCGAAGAGGAATACCGGCAGAACCAGGAGCGCTACAAATTCCTCAAATGGGCGCAGCGCTCCTTCGACAATTTCCGTGTGGTGCCGCCCGGCACCGGCATCTGTCACCAAGTCAACCTCGAATATCTCTCGCGCACGGTGTGGACGAAAAAGGACAAGGTGACGGTTGACGGCAAGACTTCGACGATGGAAGTCGCCTATCCCGACACGCTGGTCGGAGCCGACTCGCACACGACGATGGTCAACGGTCTCTCGGTGCTCGGCTGGGGCGTTGGCGGCATTGAGGGCGAGGCCGCCATGCTCGGCCAGCCGCTGTCGATGCTGCTGCCCGAGGTGATCGGCTTCAGGCTCACTGGTCGCTTGAAGGAAGGCGTGACCGCGACCGACCTCGTGCTCACCGTCACCGAGATGCTGCGCAAGCGCGGCGTGGTCGGCAAGTTCGTCGAGTATTTCGGCCCCGGCCTCACACACCTGACCATCGCCGACCGCGCCACGCTCGGCAACATGTCGCCGGAATACGGCGCCACTTGCGGCTTCTCGCCGATCGACGACGATACCATTGCCTATCTCAAGGACACCGGGCGGCCGAGCGACGTCGTTGCGCTGGTGGCGGCTTACGCCAAGGCGCAAGGCATGTTCCGCACCAAGTCGACGCCCGACCCGATGTTCACCGACGTGCTCAAGCTCGATCTTTCCACGGTCGAACCGTCGCTCGCCGGACCCAAGCGCCCGCAGGACCGCATCGCGCTCAAGGACGTGAAGGCCGGCTTTGCCAATTCGATGGACAAGGAGTTCGGCAAGGCGGGCGAGATGAAAAAGCGCGTGCCGGTGCAGGGCCGCAAGCACGATCTGGGCAACGGCGACGTGGTGATCGCGGCGATTACCTCGTGCACCAATACCTCGAACCCGAACGTGATGATCGGCGCCGGTTTGCTGGCGCGCAAGGCCGCGGCGCGCGGTCTCACCGCCAAGCCGTGGGTGAAGACGTCGCTGGTGCCCGGCTCGCAGGTCGTCGCTGAATATCTCGACAAGTCCGGGTTGCAGAAGGATCTCGACAAGCTCGGTTTCAATCTGGTCGGATTTGGCTGCACGACCTGCATCGGCAATTCGGGGCCGCTGCCGCCGGAGATTTCCAAGGCGGTCAACGAAGGCGATCTGGTCGCGGCTGCCGTGCTTTCCGGCAATCGCAATTTCGAGGGCCGGGTCAACGCCGACGTCCGCGCCAACTATCTGGCCTCGCCGCCGCTGGTGGTCGCCTACGCCATCGCCGGCTCGATGAATGTCGATCTGACCAAGGAGCCGCTCGGCACCGATCCGAAGGGCAAGAAGGTCTTTCTCAAGGACATCTGGCCGTCGAATCGGGAAATCGGCGAGTTCGTGCGCAAGAACGTCACGCGGCAGATGTTCGCCAAGAAATACGCCAATGTGTTCAAGGGCGACGCCAACTGGCGCAAGATCACCGTCAAGGGCGGCATGACCTTCGACTGGGACTCCAAGTCCACCTACGTGCAGAACCCGCCTTACTTCGTGCACATGGGCCAGCAGCCCAAGCCGATCGAGGACATCATCGAAGCGCGCGTCTTGGCGTTGTTGCTCGATTCGATCACCACCGACCACATCTCGCCGGCCGGCTCGATCAAGATGGACTCGCCGGCAGGCAAATACCTGGTCGATCACAAGGTGAAGCCGGCCGATTTCAACCAGTACGGCACGCGGCGTGGCAACCACGAAGTGATGATGCGCGGAACCTTCGCCAATATCCGCATCAAGAATCAGATCGTGCCCGGCGTGGAAGGCGGCTACACGCTGCACTACCCCGACAAGCAGCGCATGACGATCTACGATGCCGCCATGCGCTACAAGCAGGAACGCGTCCCGCTGGTGGTGTTTGCCGGCAAGGAATACGGAACCGGTTCCTCGCGCGACTGGGCGGCCAAGGGGTCGGTGCTGCTCGGCATTCGCGCGGTGATTACGCAATCGTTCGAGCGCATCCATCGCTCGAACTTGATTGGCATGGGCGTGCTGCCGCTGGTATTCGAGGAGGGCACGTCCTGGCAGTCGTTGGGTCTGAAGGGCGACGAGCAGGTCACCATCCGCGGCCTGCACGGGGAACTCAAGCCGCACCAGCGGCTGATCGCCGAGATCGTGTCGGGCAGCGGCACGCTCAAGCGTGTGCCGCTGATCTGCCGCATCGATACGCTGGATGAGCTCGATTACTTCAAGAACGGCGGCATACTGCAGTACGTGCTGCGCCATCTGGCCGCTTGATCGAGGTCCCGCCGCTCACCTTGAAGTGAGTGGCGGGTGAACATCGGGGCGATTAACAGTTCGATTGGCGGCGGGGAACCGTGGGATCGGCATGAATTATCGCCACATCACCTTGTCTGCGCTTTTCTGTCTCGTATCACTGGCGCCGGCTTCTGCCGGGGAAACCCGCGCTGTGATTGAGCTCTTCACCAGCCAGGGTTGCTCGTCCTGCCCGCCCGCCGACAAACTGCTCGGCGAGTTGTCGAGCGATCCGTCGCTGATCACGATGAGTCTCGCCGTCGATTACTGGGACTATCTCGGCTGGAAGGATACGCTCGCCCTGCACGGCCATTCCAACCGCGAGCGCGCCTACGCCGACGCGCGCGGCGACCGCGACGTGTTCACGCCGCAGGTTGTCGTCAATGGCATGAT
>DATJYA010000496.1:0-4625 GCA_035499835.1 Pseudolabrys sp. | reverse complement strand
TGCCGACATTGGAGCGGCCGGCGAAGGCGATCTCGGTGCCGCGCGGCTTCGGCAGCGAGGCTTCCGAACCCGCGGCGGCGACGAATTGCCAGTCGCCGGCGAACAGCCGCCGGCCGGCGTCGATCTCGCTGCGGGTGAAAGACGCATCCATTCTCTTGTCATGCCCGGCCTCGTGCCGGGCATCCACGCCTTGACTGCCGTGAGACACTAAAGACGTGGACGGCCGGGACAAGTCTCACGGCCGGGCCGGCCTTTGGCCGGACCCGGTTGCCCGGCCATGACGATCGCAAGGGTTCGCGCGAGGGCCTACCCCTGCGCCTTCTTCTTCCTCACAAACAGCGCCTTGATATTGTCGATGAGCTCGATCTTGGCGCCGTGCTTGCGCATGATGATCGACTGCTGCGCCACCGACAGCGTGTTGTTCCACGCCCAGTAGATCACCAGGCCCGCCGGGAAGCTCGCCAGCATGAAGGTGAAGATGATCGGCATGTAATTGAAGATCAGCGCCTGCGTCGGATCGGGCGGCGCAGGATTAAGCTTCATCTGCAGCCACATGGTGATGCCCATGATCACCACCCAGGCGCCGAGATGGAAGAAATGCCCGATCCCCGGAATCGTCGTGGGGTCGAAGGGAATGAGCCCGAACAGGTTGAAGATGTTGGTCGGGTCCGGCGCCGAGAGATCGTGGATCCAGCCGAAGAACGGCGCGTGCCGCATCTCGATGGTGACGAACAGCACCTTGTAGAGCGAAAAGAACACCGGAATCTGGATCACTACCGGCAGGCAGCCGGCGACCGGGTTGATCTTCTCCTTCTTGTAGAGCGCCATCAATTCCTGTTGCTGCTTGGCCTTGTCGTCGGGATAGCGCTCGCGCAAGGCAGCCATCTGCGGCTGCACCGCCTTCATCTTCGCCATCGAGGCGTAGGACTTGTTGGCGAGCGGGAAGAACGCCGCCTTGATCAGCACGGTGACGATGAGGATGGCGATGCCGAAATTGCCGACTAGATGGTAGAAATAGTCGATGATGATGAACATCGGCTTGGTGATGAAGTAGAACCAGCCCCAGTCGATGAGCAGGTCGAAGCGGTTGAGGTTGAGCTGCTTCTCGTAGTCGTTGATGACGGCGACTTCCTTGGCGCCGGCGAACAGCCGCGCGTCGGCCGCGCCGGTCGCGCCCGGCGCGATGGTCTGCGCGTCGAGCAGATAATCGGTCTGGTAGGTCCTGGTGGCGCCGAGCATGCCGGTGGAGAAGTGCGCCTTGAGGCGCGCATTGGTGTCCGGCAACAGCGTCGCCGCCCAGTATTTGTCGGTGATGCCAAGCCAGCCGTTGGTAACGTCGAAATCGACGTTCTTTTTGTCCTCGATCTTCTTGTAGGTGTATTCCTGCAGGCCCTCGTTGCCGAGCACGCCGATCAGGCCCTCATGCAGGATGTAGTAGCCGAGCGTTTGCGGCGTGCCGTGGCGCGAGATCAGCGCATAGGGAAACAGCGTCACCGGGCTTGCGCTCTTGTTCGCCACCTCGTCCTTGACGGTGAACAGGTATTTGTCGTCGACGGCGATGGTGCGGCGGAATTCGAGGCCCTCGCCGTTGTCGTAGGTGAGCGTCACCGGATGGCCGACGCCGAGGCTGCCTGCGCCGGCCTGCGTCCACACCGTGTCGGCGGTCGGCACCTTGATCTTGGCGCCGGCGGCGCCGGTCCAGCCGAACTCGGCGTAAAACGGATCGGGACTGCCCGACGGCGACAGCAAGACGATCGGCGGCGATTTCGGATCGACCGTTTCGCGGAATTTGACCAATGCGATGTCGTCGATGCGCGCGCCCTTGAGATCGATCGACCCGACGATGCTGGCGGTATCGATGGGGACGCGCGGCGAGGCGGCGAGCGCGGCTTCGCGCGTGGTGCCGGCGGCATTGGCCGGCGGCGGGGCCTGTCCGGGGACCTGCGCCGCGCCCGGTTGCGCCGCCGGCGCCGAGACCGGCGGTTGCGCCGCCTGATTGGGCTGCCCGGCGGCCTTTTGCGCGGCCTGCTGCTGCGCCTGCTCCTGCCGCTGCTTCTCCATCTGCGGCATGCCGACAAAATATTGCCAGCCGATCAGCACGATGGCGGAGAGCACGATGGCGATGATGGTGTTCTTGCTATCGGTCATCCAGGGTCCGTTTTGCCGCTATGCGCCCCTCGTGCAGGCGCCGCAACGCCCCCTCGAAATCCTCGCTCATCCGGGCAAACGGCAGGTTGAGCGCCGCGCGCCGGCCGATCAACACATAGTCATGCCCGGAACGCATCCAAGCCGGGTTCGACCGCCGCACGATGTCCCGCAGGCGGCGCCGCACGCGGTTGCGCTCGACGGCTTTGCCGACTTTCTTCGACACGGTGAAGCCGACGCGCACTGGGCCTTCATCGCCGCGTTTGCGCGCCTGTAGCACGAAACCCGTTGCCGGAACCTTGCTCGCGGTCGCCGCCGCCAGGAAGTCCGCTCGCTGCCTCAATCGTTCCATGGAAGCAAACGCTAGCGGCCCTAACGCCGCGGTTTAAGCGCTGAGCCGCTTGCGCCCGCGCCCACGCCGCGCCGAGAGAACCTTGCGGCCGCCCTTGGTCGCCATGCGCGTGCGAAAACCGTGGCGGCGCTTGCGCACCAGCTTGCTCGGTTGATAGGTCCGCTTCACGTTTCAGTTCTCCGCTGGCCGTGCCGTGGCATAAAGGAGCAGGACAAGCTGCTCCATAATCCGCCATGAAAACCCGCCAAAACGGCGGATCGGCACGCGATTTGCGCGGCTTATAAGGGAGGGGCCAAGGCGCGTCAATGTCGCGTCAATGTCGCGTCAACGGGGCCTGCGGCCGCTTTGCGCGCATCCGGGAGCAAGGGCATGATGTGACGCGCGCGTGACGGCATGGCCGAGAGAATTACACCCGACATCTGTGTCATCGGCGGCGGTTCCGGAGCCGCCTCGCTCGCCATGGCGGCGGCTGCCTTCGGCGTGCCGGTGGCAATGGTGGCGCGCCGTGCAAGGGACGGGCATCGCGGCCGTGTCGCTTCGCTGCTGGCGGCGGCCAAGCGAGCGGCGGCAGTGCGGACGGGCGCGCCATTCGGCGTGACCACGGGCGCGATCAATGTCGATTTCGCCAAGGTGCGCGCCCACGTGCAGCGCGTGGCCGACGCCGTGGCGCCGAACGAGGCGTCGGCGCGCCTTGCCGGCTTCGGCATCCGCGTGATCGAGGGCGATGCCGCGTTTAAGGATCGCCGCACGCTCATGGCCGGCGATGCCATCGAAATTCGCGCGCGCCGATTTGTCATTGCGACTGGATCGACGCCGGCGCTGCCGCAAATTCCAGGGCTCGACCAAGGCCCCTATCTGACCAGCGAGACCGTGTTCGATCTCGCCGAACTGCCGGAACATCTGATCGTCATCGGCGCGGGATCCGCAGGTCTTGAAATGGCGCAGGCCTTTCGCCGGCTCGGCAGCGCGGTGACCGTGCTCGACGCGGCGCGACCGCTGGCCGGCGACGATGCGGAATGCGCCGCGATTGTCGTCGACCAACTCGCGCGTGAAGGCGCGGTCATCCGCAGTGAGGTGACAATTGCCCGCATCGAATATGCGCGCGGCAAGGTGCAAGCGATCATCGATGGCGGCGACAATGTCGAGGCCACACAGTTATTGGTCGCCGCCGGCCGCAAGCCGGCGCTCGACGGGCTCAATCTGGCAGCAGCCGGGATCGTCTCTGGCGACTCGGGCATCCGGGTGAACAAGCGCCTGAGGACCTCCAACAAACGCGTGTATGCGATCGGCGACGTGGGGCAACCCCACGCGGCCGCCTACCACGCGAACCTGGCGTTGCGGAATGTGCTGTGGCGCTCGCGCGTGAAAATGCAGGGCAGCGTTGTCCCACGCCTGATTTTGACCGACCCGGAGTTGGCGCAGGTCGGCATGAATGAAGCTGAAGCTCGCCAGCATGGCATCAAATTCGTCATCACGCGCTGGCCCTACAACGACAATGATCGCGCGCAGGCCGAGCGTGAAACGCGCGGTCACATCAAGGTCATAACGTCAACGAAGGGTAAAATACTGGGCGCGGCCATTGTCGGCGCGCAGGCGGGCGAACTCATCGCCCCGTGGGCGCTCGCCGTCGCGCAAGGCCTCAATATCGGTGCCATCACGGATGTCATTTTGCCGTCGCCGACGCTATCCGATTTGGGCAAATCTGCGGCGCTGAGCTTTTTTATGCCGCGTTTGACGAGCCCTTGGGTGCGGCGCATCATCGCAGGGTTACGAATCTTCGGTTGAGGCGGAATTGAGTTCGACATCCGATCCAGGCAAATCCCCGGCAGTTCCGCTGCCCGCGCGCGCGCCCCGCGTCGGGTTGTCCGGCAAGCTGCTGGCACTCATCTTTGTGTTCGTGACTCTGGCGGAAGTCCTGATCTACGTTCCCTGGATTGCCGACTTCCGCCTCAACTGGCTCAATGATCGTCTGGCCGCGGCGCATACCGCGGCGCTGGTGCTCGATGCCGCGCCGAGCGGCATGGTGCCCGAGAGTCTCGCCAAACAGATCCTGAGCAGTATCGGCGCCCACGCGGTGGCGCTGAAGATGGGGACGCAGCGCCGCTTGCTCGCCGCCTCCGAAATCCCC
>DATJYA010000495.1:0-4205 GCA_035499835.1 Pseudolabrys sp. | reverse complement strand
GGCGATGCCGGCGGCCTTGAGCTCTTCCTCCGATTTCCCGACGCTGGCGATTTCCGGATAGGTGTAAACGACGTTGGGGATGGCGTCGTAGTTCACGTGTCCCGCCTGCCCGACCAGGATTTCGGCGACCGCGACGCCTTCGTCTTCCGCCTTGTGCGCCAGCATCGGCCCGGCGATGACGTCGCCGATCGCCCAGATGCCCGGGACGGTGGTGGCGTAATGCCGGTCGACGGCGACGCGGCCGCGCTCGTCGAGCTTGACGCCAGCCTCCTTCAGCCCGAGCCCCTCGGTATAGGGCACGCGGCCGATCGAGACGAGCACGACATCGGCCTCGATGATCTCAGGCGCGCCGCCTTTTGCCGGCTCGACCGTCGCCTTCAATCGCTTGCCTGATGAATCGACGGCCGTCACCTTCGACGACAGCTTGAAGGTCAGGCCTTGTTTCTCCAGCAGGCGCTGCGCCTGCTTGCGCACCTCGCCGTCCATGCCCGGCAGCGCGCAGTCGAGGAACTCGACCACGGTCACCTCGGCGCCGAGCCGGCGCCACACCGAGCCGAGCTCGAGCCCGATGACGCCGGCGCCGACCACCAGCAGCTTCTGCGGCACCTTGTCGAGCGCGAGCGCGCCGGTCGAGGAGACGATGCGCTTCTCGTCGATGTCGATGCTCTTGAGCCGCGCCACGTTGGAGCCGGTGGCGATGACGATGGATTTCGTCTCCAGCATCTGCGTCTTGCCGTCGTCGCCTGTAACCTCGACCTTGCCCGGCGCGGCGATGCGCGCGGTGCCGTGGATGGAATCGATCTTGTTCTTGCGCAGCAGGAACGCGACGCCGTTGACGTTGCCGTCAATCGCCTGCTGTTTGAACGACATCATCGCCGGCAGGTCGAGCTTGGGCGCCGGCACGGAAATTCCCATCTTGACGAAGGAATGCCCGGCCTCCTCGAACAGTTCGGAGGCGTGCAGCATCGCCTTCGACGGGATGCAGCCGACATTGAGGCAGGTGCCGCCGAAGGTCTTGTCCTTCTCGACCACCGCGGTCTTCAGGCCGAGCTGCGCCGCGCGAATGGCGCAGACATAGCCGCCGGGGCCGGTGCCGATGACAATGAGATCGTAGGCCATGATCGTCTTTCGTTGGTTGCCGATTGAATCAGTGCGCGGGCGTGGCGACTTCCTCGCCATGCCCGTCCGCCCAGAGCCCGTGCAGGCTGCCGTCGTCCGACACAGCATAGATGATCGGTGTGGTGCTGCTGCCCCAATTCACGGCGAGGATATTGCCGGCGAGCGTGCCGCTGCCCTGGAAGTGGCTGGCTCCGGTGACCCAGTCGAAATCGTAGCGGTCGCCGTTCGCCCTGACGTCGAGCGTGCCCGAATAGCGTGAACCGTTCGGGTTCAGCCCGCTCACGAGGTAATGGCCGCCGGGGGTGCGCGGCATCGTCGCAACGCGGGAAAACAGCGCCAGATTGTCGGTCGCGGTACCGTCGGCCCATTCGCCTTCGAGGCGATCGGCGGCGGCCAGCGTGAAGATCACCGGACGGACCTGGCCCCAGTTGACCACCAGCATGCGGCCGGCGAATTCGCCGGTGCCGGTGTAGACGCGGGGACCGCTCCACCAGGTGAAGTGAAACTCGTCTCCGTTGTCGGCAATTGCGGCGATGCCGCTGTAGTGGGTGCCATCCGGGTTGATACCGTCCACGCGGTAGACGCCGCCCAGGCGCGGCCGCGCGCCGGTCCACAGCGCGCGCGCGGCATCATTGGTTCGTCCGCTCTCGAGCTTGGCAAGGCTTTGGCCGGCGCGGGGCCCCGGCGCCGCGAGCGCCGGAGCGCGAAAGACGAATTCGCCGAAGAACGTAGAGGAAATCCACGGGGTCTGCTGACCATTGGTCCCCTGATAGACGCCCTTGAGAACGCGCTTGAACACATCCTCCAGGGTGAGCGCCGGCGCTTCAATCGCCGCCTTCAACTGCTTCGTATAAGGGCTATTGCGGTCGGCGCCGTCGGAGGCAACCGCTCCGGGCGAAGTCGAGTACGATACGAACAGGCTGGCATTGCTATCCAGCCGCGACAGCCCGTGGGTGACCCCGCTCAGCGGATTATCGCGGCAGGCGTCGAGAATGATGATGTTGAGGCGGTCGTCGGTCGCCGCGATCGCATTGACGATATCGGTCGCGGACACCGACTGGCGCTTGAGATCGTCCGCGTTGTCGATGCCGTCGCCGATCGCAATGAGGAAGTTCTCGCCGTTCACCTGCACGCCATGCCCGGCGAAAAAGAATAGCCCAACGCCGCCGCGGCTCTTCAGCGCGTTGCCGAACTCCGTTAACGCGGCTTTCATCGTCGCCTGGTCGGCGTCGGTCTTGAGGATGACCTCGAAGCCGTCGTCGCGCAGCGCGGCGGCGACGTCGGCGGCATCGTTGACCGGATTAGCGAGATAGCCGAAGGAATAGGCCGAATTACCGATCACCAGCGCGGTGCGCGATTCGGCAGCCGCCGGCAGGACAGCCAACCCGAGTGTCGCGATGATCAGCGACGTCCCGGCCAAACACCTCCGCAACAGCAGATTCATCACGAACTCCGCGCACTTTTCGCCGGGTCCCTGGGCGCCATCCTGCCGGAATTGCGCGCGGCGGCCTAGAGATCCAGCACCAGCCGCGCCGGGTCTTCCAGGCATTCCTTCACCCGCACCAGGAAGGTGACCGCCTCGCGGCCGTCGACGATGCGGTGGTCGTAGGACAGCGCCAGATACATCATCGGCCGCGCCTCGATCTTGCCGCCGACCACCATCGGCCGCTCCTGGATCTTGTGCATGCCGAGGATGCCGGACTGCGGCGCGTTCAAAATCGGCGTCGACATCAGCGAGCCGTAGACGCCGCCATTGGTGATGGTGAAGGTGCCGCCCTGCATTTCCTCGATCTTGAGTGCGCCGTCGCGGGCGCGTTTGCCGAAGTCGCTGATCGTCTTCTCGATGCCGGCGAGCGAGAGCTGGTCGGCGTCGCGCACCACCGGGACCACGAGGCCGCGCTCGGTGCCGACGGCGATGCCGATGTGATAGTAGTTCTTGTAGACGAGATCGGTGCCGTCGATCTCGGCGTTGACGGCGGGGATTTCCTTCAGCGCCTGGATGCAGGCCTTCACGAAGAAACCCATGAAGCCGAGCTTCACGCCGTGCTTCTTCTCGAACAGGTCCTTGTACTCGCCGCGCATCGTCATCACCGCGCTCATGTCGACCTCGTTGAAGGTCGTGAGCATGGCGGCGGTGTTCTGCGCGTCCTTCAGCCGCCGCGCGATGGTCTGCCGCAACCGCGTCATGTGCACGCGTTCTTCTCGCGATTGATCATCAGGAGGCGACGGCGCCCGCATCTGCACCGGCGCGGGTGCCGGAACCGGCGTCGGCGCCGCGGCGGCGCGCTCGAGCGCCGCCAGCATGTCACCCTTGGTCACCCGTCCGCGCACGCCGGAGCCGTCGATCTTGGAGACATCGACCCCGGTTTCGGCCGCCAGCTTGCGTACCGAGGGCGGCATCGGCATGGACGTTGCCGGCGCTTCGGCCGCCCTCGCCGCCGGCGCAGGCTTCGGCGCCTCGGCGGACTTTGCGGGCGCGGCGGCCGCGGCGGGCTTTGCGGCGGCGGCAGCGCCGTCCTTGATCTGGCCGAGCAGTGCGCCGACCGCGACGGTGTCGCCGTTCTTCACCGCAACGTCGGCCAGCACGCCGGCGGCGGGCGCCGGCACTTCAAGCGTCACCTTGTCGGTTTCAAGTTCCACCAGCGGCTCGTCGACGGCCACGGCATCGCCGGGCTGCTTGAACCACTTGCCGACGGTTGCTTCGGTGACGGATTCGCCGAGGGCGGGAACGCGGATATCGGTCATGGCCACAAAACCTTTATTCATTCTCCGGTGTCATCGCCCGCGAAGGCGGGCGATCCAGTAATCACAGGTGGCGCGACATCGCTTGGCCGGTGATTACTGGGTCCCCGCCTTCGCGGGGACGACGGCATTTATTACCCCAGCGCTTCCTCGAGGAAATGCTTGAGCTGGGCGAGATGCTTGGACATCTGCCCGACCGCGGTGGACGCGGCGGCCGGACGCCCGGCATAGCGCATCTGCCGGTGCCTGGCGCCGATCTGGTTGAGCACCCATTGCAGGAACACGTCGACGAAGAACCAGGCGCCCATGTTGCGCGGCTCCTCCTGGCACCACACCATCTCCGC
>DATJYA010000494.1:0-2814 GCA_035499835.1 Pseudolabrys sp. | reverse complement strand
CGGAGCTTTTGGTCATATTATTTGCCGGCTGAAGCATTAATTGCGATGATTGCTTCGCTCCGCGACACCGCAGAAGATCAGGAAACCGAATTTCTTCGGCCCTTGAATGTCCGACAATGTCTCCGCCTTTCACCTGGTTTTAACCGCCGACCCGGCGTTACTCGCCATTGTCAGATTGTCGCTCGTCGTCAGCCTGAGCGCAGTTTTTTTTGCCACGCTGATCGGCGTGCCCTTTGGCGCCATGATGGCGCTCGTTCGCTTTCCGGGCCGCGAAGGCGCGATCGTTGCACTCAATGCGATGATGGGATTGCCACCCGTCGTGGTGGGCTTGGCGATTTTTCTGTTGCTGTCGCGCTCGGGGCCACTTGGCACCTGGGGACTCTTGTTCACGCCGCAGGCCATGGTGATCGCACAAACGGTATTGGTGGCGCCGATCATTGCCGCGCTGACGCGGCAGACCATCGAGGATTTATGGGTTGAATATCGCGAGGAGCTCGGCGCCATGAATATCGGGCCGGCGCGGCGGATCGTGACGCTGGTCTGGGATGCGCGATTTTCCCTTGTGACAGCGCTACTTGCGGGATTCGGCCGCGCCGCCGCGGAAGTCGGCGCCATTATCATTGTCGGCGGCAATATCGACGGCTTTACCCGCACCATGACCACGGCGATCGCGCTGGAAACCTCCAAAGGCGACCTGCCGCTCGCCATCGGCCTCGGCATGGTATTGATTTCCATCGTGATTTTGATCAACGCCCTGGCTTGGGCGGCCCGCCGCGCCGGCGAACGCTACGCGGGATGAGCATGCGCGCACCGGCCTCCGACCTGCCGATCATGTTCGTAGAAGCCGGAATCCTCGCCGGCGAGGTGGCGATCCTCGATCGTGTTTCGCTGACGCTCGGGCCCGGAGCACCGACCGTACTGATCGGCCCGAACGGCTCGGGGAAGACCACCTTGCTGCGCGCCGCCATGGGGCTGATCCCGCTCTCGCGCGGCCGCATCACCTGGGGCGGCCGGGACGCGGCGCCGTCGACGCGGCGCGCCATCCTGTTCCAGCGCCCGGTCATGCTCCGCCGCAGCGCCGCCGGCAACATCCGCTACGCGCTCGCGTCCGCGGGCGTGCCGCGCGCCGAACGCGCGGGCCGCACCGCCGAGCTCATCGCCACGATCGGCCTCGGCGGCCTCGAGCGGCGGCCGGCGCGGCGGCTGTCCGGCGGCGAGCAGCAGCGGCTGGCATTGGCGCGCGCGTTGGCCCGCGATCCGGCGGTGCTGTTTCTTGACGAGCCGAGCGCCAGCCTCGATCCCGCCGCCACCAAGTCAATCGAGGACCTCATCCGCGCCATCGCCGCGCGCGGCGTCAAGGTGGTGATAGCGACGCACGATCTTGGCCAGGCCAGGCGTCTCGCCGGCGAGATCGTGCTGCTGCACCGCGGCCGGCTGATCGAGCAAGCGCCGGCCGCCGCTTTCTTCACGGCGCCGCGCACGCAAGAAGCCAAAACGTTCATCGCCGGCGAGCTGCTGGTGTGAGCTGAGGGCTGTCATCGCCGGGCTTGACCCGGCGATCCCGATAAGGCGGCCGCGGTGCCTTCCTAAGCGAGATGGCCGGGACAAACCCAGCCATGACAAATGTAGACAGGCAACGGAGGATTTCATGACCATTCAACGCACACTGTTTGCTATCGCCGCGCTGGGCGCAGCGCTATTCGCACCGCCCTCTTTCGCGCAGGACAAATCGATCGTAGTCGCCTCGACCACCTCGACCCAGGATTCCGGCCTGTTCGAGTATCTCTTGCCGATCGTCAAGCAAAAGACCGGCATCACCGTGAAAGTGGTGGCGCAGGGCACCGGACAGGCGCTCGACACCGGCCGCCGCGGCGATGCCGATGTCGTGTTCGTGCACGCCAGATCGGCCGAGGAGAAATTTCTCGCCGAAGGCCAGGGCGTGAAGCGCTACCCGGTGATGTATAACGACTTCGTGCTCATCGGGCCGAAGAGCGATCCCGCCGGCCTCAAGGGAATGAAGGACGTGGCCAAGGCGTTCCAGACCATCAAGGACAAGCAGGCGTCCTTCATCTCGCGCGGCGACCGCTCTGGCACCAATATCGCCGAGCTCAAACTCTGGAAGGATGCCGGCATCGACATCGATAAGGACAAGGGCCCCTGGTACAAGGCGATCGGCCAGGGCATGGGCGCCGCGCTCAACACCGCCGGCGCCAGCAATGCCTATGTGCTGTCCGACCGCGGCACCTGGATCCATTTCAAGAACAAGGGCGATCTCGAAATCCTGGTCGAAGGCGACAAGCGCATGTTCAACCAGTACGGCGTTATGCTGGTCAATCCAGAGAAGCACCCGAACGTGAAGAAGGATCTCGGCCAGCAGTTCATCGAGTTCCTGATCTCGCCGGAAGGGCAGAAGGACATCGCCAATTACAAGATCAATGGCGAGCAGTTGTTCTATCCCAATGCCAACGATCCGAGTGCGTGATTACCTTTTCTTACCTCTCCCCGCACGCGGGGAGAGGGAGAGCAGGCCGGGCGCATTGCTGCTTGTTGCGTTCATTGCTTTGATCCCGACCATGGCGCACGCCGAGACGATCTCGCTTTACGCCGCCGGCAGCCTGCATCGACATCGCGGCGGCAATGTCATCACCGCGTCGATCACCAACGAGTCCGCCGACGAGATGAAGCTGGAGACCGGCAAGCCCGCCTATGCCATCATCAAGGCGAGCAACGTGATGGTGGGGGTGGATTAGCGATTCGACGGCGCGGCCGGCACGCTTTCCCTCTCCCCTTGTGGGAGAGGGTGGCGAGCGCGGA
>DATJYA010000493.1:0-3629 GCA_035499835.1 Pseudolabrys sp. | reverse complement strand
CGCCGTTCAGACGATCTTTCACATCGCTTACGACACGATCTCGCTGCAGATCGCGCTGCCGGTCGTGGTCCTGGCCATCGCGAACCGTCTCGACGAAGCGCGGGTCTATCTTCTCGCCTTCGCCATCGCATTCGTCGTTACGATCATTGTGTCCGCGCTGGTGCCGGCGGCGGGCCCCATCGCCTTCGCCGACCGGGCGGCGTTCCATATCCTGCGGTTTACCGGCGCAACGCCGATCGATCATCTCATGCGCCTGCGCGCGGCCGGCCCCCTGGTCCTCGATGATTTTCCCGGCGGCATCGCCACTTTTCCCTCGTTCCACGCCACCGTCGCCGTGCTGACGCCGCTGGCCTTGCGCAGCCATCGCCGTATTTTCATCGCGCTTCTCTTTGTGAACGCGGCCATGCTCGGCGGCACCATCACCGAGGGCGCCCATTATTTAAGCGACGTCATCGCCGGCACCCTCATGGCATTTTTCGCTTACGCCCTCGCGCTGCGCGTCATCAAGCTCGAGGATCGCTCGTTTGCTCGTCGCCGCAATGAGCCCATCAACAGCCAGTGTCCGTCCCCGTGCTAGGGTGCGGACAATGAACGCGCGGCCAGCGACGCAACCGTCGACCTAGACCAGCGTCAGCACCAGGGCCGCGACGCGCAGTTCGGTCTCACGCGAGGCGCGGCGCTCGAGCGCGATCTCGTCGCGGCCCCATTGCGCCATCTGCCAGTCCTCATCGACATGCGCCGCGCGCCAGACCGCGTCGGCGTCGAGCGCGCCGCCGGCGAGCGCCAGCGCGAGCAGCGCCGAGCCGGTCAAGCTGGTGATCGAGGACACCGCCGCCAGCCGCCAGGGATCTTCCGGAATGGCTGCACGCGCGGCGGCGATCGCGGCTTCCGGCTGAGCGGCAAAGATGACGCCCTCAACCTGGATGAAGCGCGCGTTGAGCGCGTCGCGCGCCCAGTCCAGCACCGGGTCCCAGATCAGCGTCTGCCGTTCCACCAGCCCGACCGGCGCCTCGGCGCGATAACAGACAAGATCGGAGCCGAGGTACTTGGCTACCTCGGCGATGACTGCCGGCCGGTTGCCGGCAACCGCATCGATCGCGGCGTTGGCAAGCCGCGTCAGCGGCATCCGCGCCGGATCGATGAATTCCTCTTGCGCATTCCATTCCGCGGCCAGCGCCAACGCCAAGGCGCGGTTCGGCGCCACCAATGCACGCCGCGCTGGCGTTTTCACCGGCTTGCCATCGAGCAGCAGGGCGAGGTCGCCCTCTTCCTCTCCGGTATGCGCGCGCGCATAGAAGCGCTTGCGCAGTTGCGGCCGCACGTTGCGACGCGCCGCCTCGGTCGGATCGAGCGGCTGGTTTTCGAAGATTTCGCTGAAAATATCCCGCATCAGATTTACGTGATTGTGCACCGCAACAAGATTTGATCTAGCTCAGGGCATACCGCCGTGACAAACGATAATCGCTCATGGCAATGGCCTAAATAGAGTTGCCGGATGCCTTGCTGGTGCCGCTTTCGCGGCGCGCAAAGACACCCCCCAGCGGGGCCCGCCGGTTCACCATGACGGAAGGATAAGTAGCCTAACGGCGGCCAACTTAATATTATCCGGCCTCGGATTCGCGGTCGGGTGGCGCGGCCGAACGCCGGGGGTAAACACAGCCGTCAAGAGCTGCGACGCGACGGATTGTTCAGCGTAGCCGGGCGCGTTTCGAGGAATGAATGAAGAACACCAATATCGCCGTCCCCGACTACTTCCATAAAGTCGTCGATTGCCAGTGGGCCTGCCCGGCGCACACGCCGGTGCCCGAATATATTCGCCTGATTGCGGCCGGACGCTATTCCGACGCCTACATGATCAACTGGCATTCGAACGTGTTCCCGGGCGTGCTCGGGCGCACCTGCGACCGCCCCTGTGAGCCGGCCTGCCGGCGCGTGCGGGTGGAAAACGAGCCGGTGGCGATCTGCCGCCTCAAGCGCGTTGCCGCCGACTACAAGGACGACATCACCGCGCGGCTGCCCAAGCCGGCGGCGAAGAAGAATGGCAAGCGCATCGCTCTCGTCGGCGGCGGGCCGGCTTCGCTTACCGTTGCCCGTGACCTTGCGCCGCTCGGCTACGATGTCGTGGTGTTCGACGGGGACCCCAAGGCCGGCGGCATGATCCGCACGCAGATCCCGAAATTCCGCCTGCCCGACTCGGTCATCGACGAGGAATGCGGCTACATCCTCGGCCTCGGTGTCGACTTCCGCGCCGGCAAACGCATCGACAGCATGAAGGCGCTGCTGGCCGAAGGCTGGGATGCGATCTTCGTCGGCTCCGGCGCGCCGCGCGGCCGCGATCTCGACATTCCCGGCCGCAAGGAAGCCGCCGCCAATATCCATATCGGCATCGATTGGCTGAGCTCAGTGTCGTTCGGCCACATCAGCAAGATCGGCAAGCGCGTGATCGTGCTCGGCGGCGGCAACACCGCCATGGACTGCTGCCGCTCCTCGCGCCGGCTCGGCGGCGAGGACGTGCAAGTCGTCGTGCGCTCGGGCTTCGAGGAAATGAAGGCGTCGCCCTGGGAAAAGGAAGACGCCATGCACGAGGGCATCCCGATCCACAATTACCTGGTGCCGAAATTCTTCACCCACGACAACGGCAAGCTCACCGGCATCACCTTCGAGAAGGTGCGTGCCGAATACGACGCCAAGGGCCGCCGCAAGCTGGTGCCGGCCGGCGAGCCGGATCAGCATTTCCCTTGCGACGACGTGCTCGTTGCCGTCGGCCAGGAGAACGCCTTCCCCTGGATCGAGGCCGATGCCGGCATCGAATTCGATCAGTGGCACATGCCCAAGGTCGATCCCAAGACCATGGCCTCGACGCATCCGAAAGTGTTCTTCGGCGGCGATGCCGCCTTCGGCCCCAAGAACATCATCTGGGCGGTGGCACACGGCCACGAGGCCGCGGTGTCGATCGACAAGATGCTGAGCGGCGAGGACATCGCCGACCGTCCAGCGCCGGCGGTCGAGCTGATCAGCCAGAAAATGGGCATCCACGAGTGGAGCTACAAGAACGAGGTGATGCTCGACAAGCGCTACAAGGTGCCGCTGCGCGATAAGGTCGTGGCGCTCAAGGACATCAAGGCCGAAGTCGAGCTCGGCTTCGACCAGCAGCTCGCCTTCTATGAAGCCGGGCGCTGCCTCAATTGCGACGTGCAGACGGTGTTCACGGCGCAGCTCTGCATCGAATGCGATGCCTGCGTCGATATCTGCCCGATGGACTGCATCACCTTCACGCCGAACGGCGAGGAAGCCGAGCTGCGTACGCGGCTCGAAGCCCCGTCGGCCAATCTCACCCAGGACCTCTATGTGCAGGACGGCCTCAAGACCGGCCGCGTCATGGTCAAGGACGAGGACGTCTGCCTGCATTGCGGGCTCTGCGCCGAGCGCTGCCCGACCGGGGCCTGGGACATGCAGAAATTCTTGCTGGAAATGACTTACGCAGGTAATTCATGTCGCCCACCACGTCGATCAGCCGCGTAAACGACTTCGTCGTCCGCTTCGCCAACGTCAACGGCTCGGGCTCCGCGAGCGCCAACGAGATGTTCGCCCGCGCGGTGATGCGCATGGGCATTCCGGTGGCCCCGCGC
>DATJYA010000492.1:0-8150 GCA_035499835.1 Pseudolabrys sp. | reverse complement strand
GCGGTGCTGCCCGGCCTCGGCCCGGTGCAGACGATCAAGCGCGAAGGCGGACGCTGGATGGTGCTGACACCACGCGGCATCATCGTCTCTGCGCGCGACCGGCATTTCTTCGAAGCGGCATTCTGACAATTTCGATAATGGCGATGGCGGCGCCTGACCGGGCGCCGCTTTTCATTTGTGCGTGAGGCCGGTAGCGGGCCCAACAAAACCGTGTCAAGTTTGCCGTCGCCGGTAGCGTTGCGGGTGATGGTATGCGCGATACCTCGCTGAAAGTTCTCGGTGCGGCGATCGTCTTCGGCCTGATCGCCGCCGGTCCCGCCGCCGCGCAAGGCGCGGCGCCTGCTCAACCCAAGCCGGAAGTCACGCAAAGCTGTCCCGGCCTTGTCGCCGAGCGGGCGCCATTTGCGGCGCCGGCGCGGTTCCAGCTGACCGCGCTCGAAGCCGACCAGGTGCGGCTGACCTTTATCGGCCACGCCACCTTCCTGATCGAGAGCCCGCAGCTCGTGCGCATCGCCACCGACTACAACAATTATGTGCGGCCGCCGGTGCTGCCCGACATCGCCACCATGAACCACGCGCACACCACGCACTACACCGATCATCCCGATCCGGGTATCAAATACGTGCTGCGCGGCTGGGCCGATGACGACAAGCCGGCGCGCATCGACATGACCTACAGGGACGTGCGCGTTCGCAACGTGCCGACCAATATCCGCACCTTCGACGGCGGCACCGAGAAAAACGGCAATTCGATCTTCATCTTCGAGATCGCCAATCTGTGCATCATCCATCTCGGCCATCTGCACCACACGCTTACCCAGCAGCAGCTCGACGAGATCGGCCGCCCCGACGTGGTGCTGGTGCCCGTCGACGGCAACTACACGCTCGACCTCGACGGCATGATCGAGGTGCTGCATGCGCTCAAGGCGCCGCTGATGATCCCGATGCACTATTTCAGCGTCTACACCCTCGACCGCTTCCTGAGCCGGGTGCGGCAGGAGTGGGAGGTTGCACTGTCCGAGGTGCCCTCGGTGGTCGTGTCCAGGACCAGCCTGCCGGACAAGCAAAAGATCCTCGTGCTGCCGGGTCCCTGACAATGCGGGCGCTAGTCGGCCGATCGGGTGTTATTCCCGCTGTTCTTGCGCCCTGCCGGGCGTTCAGGGGTGCTTTTCCACATTCGGCCATTGACCCATCCGCATCAGTGATTAGTTCTCGCGTTCACACGGGTGGCAACGCGAGGGACCCCGATGGTGCAGGCTTGGAGTGGCTGGAAACGCTTTCCCGACGCGGCCAGCGGCGACAATGTCGAAGCTCCAATTGGTCCGGGAGTATATGAGGTTCGCCATACACTTACCGGGCGCTTGATCGCCTTTGGTCATGCCGCCAATGTCGCCCACGCGATCACCGAATTGAAGGTCGACCGCGGCAATCCCATTACCCGGTTGTTCAAGCCGGCGTCGCTGACCTCGCGCGTTGCCGATCTCGAGTACCGCACCTTTGCCGCCGCGAGCCGCGCCGATGCCAAGACCGCGGCGCAACGCCTGAAGGGCCTGCGGCAGGTCGCCTGGCGCCGGCGCCTGGATGCGCGAGGGGCGGCCCGCCCGCCACACTGAATCCCCCACGCTTTCGGTCGACCCATGATCATCGTATAAGGCCGGCGGTCAGTATGATGACGCCGGAATAAGTCATTGCCGTTCGCGATTACCCCCGACAAGGTGCGCCTCTACTATGAAGAGGTCGGGCAGGGCACGCCGATCCTGTTCGTGCACGAATTCGCTTCCGATCACCGCGGCTGGGAGCCGCAGGTGCGCGAATTCGGCAAGCGCTACCGCTGCATCGCTTATTCCGCGCGGGGCTATGCACCGTCCGACGTGCCCGCCGACAAGAATGCCTACAGCTACCAGCACGTGATGCGCGACTGCATCGCCGTGCTCGATCATCTCGGCATCGACAAGGCGCATCTCGTCGGCCTGTCGATGGGTGGTTACACCGCCTTGCAGGCCGGCCTCAATCATCCGGGCCGGGTGCGCTCGATGACCCTCGCCGGCGCCGGCTCCGGCAGCGAACGCTGGTACACGGATGAATTCCACAAGGCTTCGCGCGCGCTCGCCGACCAGTTCGAGCGTGAAGGCTCTGCGGCGGTGGCCAGGACTTATGGGCTGAGCCCGGCCCGCATTCTATTTCTGGTCAAGGACCCGCGCGGCTTTGCCGAATTCTCCCGCATGCTCGCCGAGCACGACGCGCAGGGCTCAGCCAATACCTCGCGCGGCTTCCAGGGCGCGCGGCCGTCGCTTTACGACTTCGAAATCGACATCAGGAGACTGGCAATCCCGGCATTGATCGTCGTCGGCGACGAGGACGACCGCTGCATCGAGCCGAGCCTGTTTCTCAAGCAGACGATTCCGGCCTCGGGCCTGGTCGTGCTGCCGAAAACCGGCCACGTGGTTAATTTGGAAGAGCCCGACCTGTTCAATCTGGTGCTCGGCGACTTTCTCGCTCGCGTCGATGCCGGGCGCTGGCCGGTGCGCGATCCAAGATCGATATCGCCGAAGATGTGATGGAACCGGCCTCGGCCGCGTCTATTATGCCTGGACAGCGTTACGGGAGCCTTGCGATGCTCAAATGGGCCGTCGTGTTTCTACTGATCGCCATTATGGCCGGCCTGTTCGGCTTTACCGGCGTCGAGCAGGCTTCCGCCAGCATCGCAAAAATCCTGTTCGGAATATTCCTGGTGCTGTTTATCGGTGCGCTGGCGATCGGGCTCGCCATCGGCTCCCGGCTGATGTCTTAAGAAACGCGTTAATTGTAGATTTATGTTACCGGCGGCTGGCGTGGCATCGCTGAAGAAATTCAGCTATATTTTTGACCGGGAGGAGCCTGGTCATCAGGCCTGTGGCGTGCTTCGAAGGAGTCCAGTTATGTTGCGTATCGCAGTCGCCGCCGCGAGCTTGAGTGCATTGTTCGCGCTCGGCGCCCTCACAAACCCCGCTCACGCCGGCTACCGTTATTACGGCAACCACTATTACGGCAATCACTATTACGGCGACCGCTACTTCGGTGGCGGGAATTATGTCGGCGGCGGCTGTTGCGGCCGGGCCTATTACGGCGCGCCGGCTCAATATGTTTATAGCCCGCCGCCGCCCTATGTGGAGGCCCCGCTGAGCTATACGGTCGTCTACCCCTACGATCCGTGTGCTCCGCGTCCGCTTGCCGATGGATACGGCGGCTGGGTGTTGAGCGTGAAGGCGGGCTGCAACTAGGCCTTGACGGGAAAAGGCGCGCGCCGCGAGTTGCGGCGCGCCGCGTTATCAGACGTCGACGCTGGCGGTCAGCGCGTTGTCCTGGATGAACTGGCGGCGCGGCTCGACCACGTCGCCCATCAACTGGTCGAACAGCACGCTCGCTTCGTCCACTTCCTTGATCTTCACCTGCAGAAGCGAGCGCGCATTGATGTCGAGCGTCGTCTCCCAGAGCTGCTCCGGATTCATCTCGCCGAGACCTTTGTAGCGCTGCAGCGCGATGCCTTTCCGCCCGGTGTTCGTGATCGCCTCGAAGAGCCCGACCGGCCCGTAAATGGCGATGGTTTCGTCCTTGCGCCGAAGCATGGCTGGCGGCGTCGGCCGCGGATAAACGCTCTGCAGGGTTGCGGCATATTCGTCGAGCTTGCGTGCATCGGCCGAGCCGAGTAGCGCCTGGTCGATGATCGCTGCTTCCTTGACGCCGCGCACCGTGCGCTCGAAATGGAAGCCGTGCTCGTCGAACGTGCCCTTCCAGCCGCGTTCGGTTTCGTCCTCGAGGGCGTCGAGCCGCTTGGCGATGTAATCGGCCGCCGCGGTGCCGGTCTTGGCATCGTTGGTGACGGCCGGATTTAGCACGCCTGCGATCGCCGCCTGCTCGATGACCTTGCGGTTGTAGCGGCTGTGCAGGCCGTGGAGGATATTGCGGATCTGCCGCGCGTCCTCGACCAGCAGGCGCAGATCGAGACCGGTGCGCTCCTCGCCGGAGGCAAGTCGCAGCACCGCGTCTTCGAGGCCCGTCGAGATGAGGTAGTCCTCGAGCGCGCGCTCGTCCTTGAGATACTGCTCGGACTTGCCGCGGCTCACTTTATAAAGCGGCGGCTGCGCAATGTAGATGTAGCCGCGATTGATCAGCTCCTCCATCTGCCGGAAGAAGAAGGTGAGCAGCAGCGTGCGGATGTGACTGCCGTCCACGTCGGCGTCGGTCATGATGATGATCTTGTGGTAGCGTAGCTTCTCCGGATTGAACTCGTCGCGGCCGATGCCGGTGCCGAGCGCGGTGATCAGCGTGCCGATCTCCTGGCTGGAGAGCATCTTGTCGAAGCGCGCGCGCTCGACGTTCAGAATCTTGCCCCGGAGGGGCAAGACGGCCTGGAATTCGCGGTTGCGGCCCTGCTTGGCCGAGCCGCCGGCCGAGTCGCCCTCGACGATGAACAATTCGGCCTTGGCCGGATCGCGCTCCTGGCAGTCGGCGAGCTTGCCCGGCAACGAATTGACGTCGAGCGCCCCTTTGCGACGCGTCAGTTCACGCGCCTTGCGCGCCGCTTCACGCGCGGCGGCGGCCTCCACCACCTTGCCGACGATGACCTTGGCTTCCTGCGGGTGGATCTCGAACCAGTCCTGCAGCGCCTGATTGATCACATTCTCGACCACCGGCCGCACTTCCGAGGAGACGAGCTTGTCCTTGGTCTGAGAGGAGAATTTCGGGTCCGGCACCTTCACCGACAGCACCGAGGTCAAGCCCTCGCGGCAGTCATCCCCGGTGAGCGCGACCTTTTCCTTGCGCGTGGTGCCGACGGTTTCGGCATATTGCGTGATCTGCCGCGTCAGTGCGCCGCGAAAACCGGCGAGATGGGTGCCGCCGTCGCGCTGCGGGATGTTGTTGGTGAAGCAAAGCACGCTCTCGTGATAGCCGTCGTTCCACCACAGCGCACATTCGACGGTGATGCCCTCGCGCTCGGCCTTGATCATGATCGGATTGGGAATAAGCGGCGTCTTGTTGCGATCGAGGAACTTGACGAAAGCCTCGACGCCGCCCTCGTATTTCATTTCCTCGCGCTTTTCCACGGCATGGCGCATGTCGGAGAGCACGATACTAATGCCGGAATTGAGGAAGGCGAGTTCGCGCAGCCGGTGCTCCAGCGTGGCGAAGTCGAATTCGACCATGGTGAAGGTCTTGGGCGAGGCGAGGAAGGTTACTTCCGTGCCGCGCTTGCCCTGCGCGTCACCGACCACCTTGAGCGGAGCGACCGCGACGCCGTCGCGGAATTCCATGAAGTGTTCCTTGCCGTCGCGCCAGATGGTGAGCTTGAGCCGGCTCGAGAGCGCGTTGACCACGGAGACGCCGACGCCGTGCAGGCCGCCGGAGACCTTGTAGGAGTTCTGGTCGAATTTCCCGCCGGCATGGAGCTGGGTCATGATGACCTCGGCCGCCGAAATGCCTTCGCCCTTGTGGATGTCGGTCGGGATGCCGCGGCCATTGTCGCGCACGGTCACCGAGCCATCCGGGTTGAGCGTCGTCACGACTTCGGTGGCGTGGCCGGCAAGCGCCTCGTCGATCGAGTTGTCGACGACTTCGTAGACCATGTGGTGGAGGCCGGAGCCGTCGTCGGTATCGCCGATATACATGCCCGGCCGCTTGCGCACGGCGTCGAGGCCTTTGAGGACCTTGATCGACTCGGCACCGTAGTCGGACGGAAGATTGCGGGCTGGTTCAGCCATCGGTGTCGCTCTCAAAACGGATCGAAAATTGAGTCGGAATCGAGAATTGGTGTGACACGAAAAACAGGCCCCGTACAGGACAAAGACGGCACGCTTAATATGTTGATTTGGAAGGAATTTTTAAAGAGTCGGGGTGGATAAATTTGGCGAATTTTTGCCGCCTAAACGGGCTCAAATTCGACCGTTTTTGAGCGACTGAAACAGTTGTCATTGAAGCATCTTTTTATGCCGCGAATGATGCCCGCACTTGTGCCGGCGCGCCTGTTGTCCTCTAAGCAAGGTCACTCTTGCCCGTCTGATTTTTCCCATGCGCTGGTTCAGCCCGAGTTTGAGAGTTCCCGACCGCTGGCCATTTGAAGTTCCGCACCGTCTGCGCGCCATCGTGCGCGCCCGGGAGTCGAGCGTCATCGTGCTGGCGGCGGTGGTCGGCTGCGTTGCCGGCCTAGTGGTGGCGGCGATGGGCGAAGTCGTCGCCCTCATGCACGTGATTTTTTTTGGCCTCGACTACGGCGAGCGTCTGTCCGGGCGCGTCGTGCTCAATCCGATCTATGCCTTCTTGACGCCGACGATCGGCGGCCTGCTGTTCGGGCTGGTCACGGCCTATATCACCCGCCGGCGCGGCACCGAGGTCGATCCGATCGAAGCCAACGCGTTGCATGGCGGGCGCATGTCCATGCGCGGCAGTTTCATCGTCGCAGCGCAGACGGTGTGGTCGAGCGGCATCGGCGCTTCGGTCGGACTGGAAGCTGGCTATACCCAGCTCGCCAGCGGCATCGCCTCCTGGCTCGGCCGCGCCTTTCGCCTGCGCCGCAGCGACATGCGCATTCTGGTCGGCTGCGGCGCGGCGGCGGCGATCTCCGGCGCCTTCGGCGCGCCCCTCGGCGGCGCCTTCTACGGCTTCGAACTGATTATCGGCAGCTATTCGACCGCGAGCCTGGCGCCGGTCGGGATGGCGTCGCTGCTCGGCTATCTCACCGCACAAGCCTTTACGCCCGCCGAGCTCGGCATCGAGCCCGGCAGCGTATCCAATCTTGCCGTCCATGACGTGGCGATCGCCGGCCTGCTCGGCTTGTTCGCCGCGATATTCGGCATTGCGGTGATGCGCGGCGTCGCCGCCTGCGAATTGCTGTTTGCGCGGCTGCGGGTGAGGCCGGCGCTGCGGCCCATGGTCGGCGGTGCGATCGTCGGCCTTCTGGCCATGGTATCGCCGCAGGTCATGTCGTCCGGCCACGGCGCGCTGCATCTGACCGGCATATTCAAGCTGCCGATCGAGATGATCGCGACGATCTTCGTGCTCAAGACGATCGCTTCCATGGTCTCGCTGGGCAGCGGCTTTCGCGGCGGCTTGTTCTTTGCCTCGCTTCTGCTCGGCGCACTCGGCGGGCAGCTGTTTGCGGTGGGGCTGTTGACCGTGTGGCCGGGATCGCATGCCAATCCTGACGCCTACGCGATCATCGGCCTGTCCGCCTTGTCGGTATCGGTGATCGGCGGGCCGCTGACCATGGCCTTCATCGCGCTGGAGTCGACCGGCGACCTCTGGCTCACCACGGCGGTGCTGATTGCGGTGATCATCTCCATGCAGGTGACGCGCGAATTCTTCGGCTATTCCTTCACCACCTGGCGCTTCCATCTGCGCGGCGAGACCATCCGCAGCGCCGCCGATGTCGGCTGGATCCGGGATTTGACCGTGGGGCAGATGATGCGCGCCGATGTGCGCACGGTGCCGGCGGAGACGCAGATTTCGGCGTTTCGTGAGGCCTTTCCGTTGGGCTCGACTAGTCAGGTGATCGCCGTCGACGAAGATGGCCGCTACGCCGGCATGGTGCTGCTGCCGGAAGCCCATGCCGCCGATCTCGCCGCGACCGCTTCGGTGCGCGACATCCTGCATTATGTCGACAACGTCCTGCTGCCGCAGATGACGGCGCAGGAAGCAATCGCCGCCTTCGACCGCACTGAAGCGGAGGCGCTCGCCGTGGTCGACACCGCGGAGCGCCGCCAGGTGATCGGGCTGTTGAGCGAAGCGCATGCGCTGCGCCGTTATTCCGACGCCTCCGAGCGTCAGCGACGGGAACTGCTGGGCGAAGTCTAGCTTCGGCGCGGCGCCACCGTGCCGGGGCGGACTTCGAATACCTCGGCGCGGGTGACGATATCGCCGAAGGCGGCAGGATCGGCGCCGGTCATCCACACTTGCGCGCCGAGGCTCGCGAGCGCGTCGTGGAGCGCGGCCCGCCGCTCGGGGTCGAGATGGGCGACGATTTCATCGAGCAGCAGGATCGGTGCGAAACCGGTCATATCCTTGATCAGTCCGGCATGGGCCAGCACGAGGCGGATCAGCAGCGCCTTCTGCTCGCCGGTCGAGGCCTCGCGCGCCGGGATGCCCTTGCCGGCGTGGGTGACGGCGAGGTCGGAGAG
>DATJYA010000491.1:0-5791 GCA_035499835.1 Pseudolabrys sp. | reverse complement strand
CTTTGCCTTGGCGGCGCCACATGGCTAGGTTACCGCGCAATTCGCCCGGGGGAGGGCGAAGGCGCAAGGGGTGGAACAATTCGTGGCTGACATCTTTCACGAAGTCGACGAGGAGGTCCGGCGAGATCGGCTGAAAAAGCTATGGGATCGCTACAGCATCTATCTGATCGCGCTCGCCGTACTGATCGTCGCCGGCATCGCCGCCTGGCGCGGCTATGAATGGTGGCAGGCCAGGCAAGCCGCCGCCGCCGGCTCGGCCTTCGAGGCCGCGGTCGCGCTGAGCGAGGCCGGCAAGCATCAGGAAGCCGAGGCCGCTTTCGACAAGGCCGCCGCCGAGGCGCCGGCCGGTTACCGCGTGCTGTCGCGGCTGCGCGCCGCCGCCGAACTGGCGCAGTCGAAACCGGCCGATGCCGCCAGGGTCTATGACGACATCGCCGCCGATCCTTCGGTGGGACCGACATTGCAGGACCTTGCCGCCGTGCGCGCCGGCCTGCTTCTCGTCGATACCGCCGCGCTTACCGAAATGGAACGTCGGCTTATTCCGCTCGCCGCACCGACGCGGACGTTCCGACACACAGCGCGCGAATTGCTGGCGTTGTCGGCTTGGCGCAACCACGATCCGGTCGCCGCGCGCCGCTACATCGATATGATCGCCGGCGATGCCGAGACGCCGCCCGGCACGCGCGCCCGCGCCGAGATTCTTGCGGCGCTGATCGGCCCGAGCGGCAAGAGCTGAGGAACCGCGAATGCGCCGCATGCATCGCCTTGCCGTCCTCGCCGTGCTGCTTGCCGCGGGGCCGATGCTTGCCGGTTGCGAGGACTTCGACCCGGACAAGCTCGATTTTTTCCACCTCAGCGACAAAAAGAAGCTGCCCGGCGAGCGCAAGGAGCTATTTCCGGGCGGCGTGCCGGGCGTAACGCAAGGCGTGCCGCCGGAATATTTGAAGGGCAATCAACAGGCGACGGACACCGCCAATGCGGATGAAACTTTGCCGCCGGCGAGCAAGGTCAATCCGGGCGATCAGGATGCCTCGGCGGCGCTGAAGCCGGAGGCCAAGACGGCATCGGTCGAACCGGCCGAAGCGCCAAAGCCGAAGCCGAAACGCAAGCCGGTGACGGCACAGCGCACGCCCGCGCAAGTCACCATTCAGCCCGCCGCGCCGGGACAACCCGTGGCCGTCCCATCGCAGCCGGCGCAATCGCCGTGGCCGGACTCCAACGCGCAACAGGCGCAGTCGCCCTGGCCAGGCTCCAATCAGGCAAACACCGCATCGCCGTGGCCGGCGGCGCCGCCGCCGGGCACGTTCTCGCGCTGAGCGCAGCGGCGCGCTAAGAGTGCATCGCCCCGGCGTGGGCTGGATCGCTGGCTCATGAGCTTCACCATCGCCATTGTCGGCCGGCCCAATGTCGGCAAATCGACGCTGTTCAACCGTTTGGTCGGCAGGCGGCTGGCGCTGGTCGACGATACGCCGGGCGTCACCCGCGACCGCCGCGAGGGCGAGGGCCGTCTCGGAGATCTTGAATTTACCGTCATCGACACTGCGGGTCTTGAGGAATCGGCACCGGAAACCTTGTCGGGCCGCATGCGGACGCAGACCGAAACCGCGATCGGGCAGGCCGATGCGATCTTCTTCGTCATGGATGCACGCGCCGGGCCGACGCCCGGCGACCAGGCCTTCGCCAATCTGGTACGCAAGTCCGGCAAGCCGACCGTGCTCGTCGCCAACAAGAGCGAAGGTCGCGAGGCCGAAGCGAGGCGGCTTGCGGCCTATGAACTCGGACTCGGCGATCCCGTTGCGATCTCTGCCGAGCATGACGAAGGCTTGGCCGATCTTTACGACGCGCTACGCGCGGCGGCGCCGGAGCTGACGGAAAGCCCTGCCGCGGACGCCGCGGCGGACGACGAGAAGCCGCATCCGATCCGCGTCGCCATAGTTGGTCGGCCCAATGCCGGCAAATCGACGCTCATCAACCGCCTGATCGGGGAGGAACGGCTACTCACCTCGCGGGAAGCCGGAACGACGCGCGATTCAATCGCCGTCGATCTCGACTGGCACGGCCAGAAATTCCAGATTCACGACACCGCCGGCCTGCGCCGCCGCTCGCGCATCGAGGAGAAGCTGGAAAAACTGTCGGTCGCCGACGCGCTCAACGCCATTCGCTTTGCCGAAGTCGTCGTGGTGCTGCTCGACGTCGAGAATGCCTTCGAGGAGCAGGACCAGCGCATTGCCGATCTGGTCGAGCGCGAAGGCCGTGCGCTGGTGATCGCTGTCAGCAAATGGGACCTGAAGGAAAAGACCGCTGGCGCCATCGGCAAATTGCGCGCGCAGGCGGACGAGAAGCTGATGCAGATCAAGGGTGTGCCGCTGGTGGCGGTGTCGGGCCTAACCGGCGAGGGGCTCGACCGGCTGATGCAGGCTATCGTCGATGCCCATGCGGTCTGGAACAAGCGCGTGCCGACGGCGGCGCTGAACCGCTGGTTTGAAAGCGCGCTGGAGCAGAACCCACCGCCGGCGGTGTCGGGGCGCCGGCTGAAGCTCAATTACATCACGCAGGCGAAGAGCCGGCCGCCGAGCTTCGTGCTGTTCTGCACCCGCGCCGATGCGTTGCCCGATGCCTATAAGCGCTACCTCATCAATTCGCTGCGCGAGACTTTTGATCTGCCCGGCACGTCGATCCGGCTGACGCTGCGCGAGAAGAGAAATCCCTTTGCCGGGCGGGCAAAGAAGCGCTGACCGTTCAGGTCGGGGCGCGGAATTCCAGGAATTTTCCGGCGCGGAAATCGTAAACCTTGCCGTTCTCGGTACAACTCGGCAGGCACAGGGGCACGATCGTGCGTGCGACATCTTCGGGCGGCGGCAGCGTCTGCGGGTCGACGCCCGGCCAGCCGCTCGAGAACATTCTCGTGCGTGTCGGCCCCGGATTGAAGAGGTTGGCTCGAATCGGCGTCGAGGCAACTTCGGTCGCATAGGTCTGCACCAGCACGTTGAGCGCGGCCTTGGCGGCCGAATATGGCCCGCAATAGGCGCGCGCGAGCCAGCTCAGTTGCGACGTGATGAACACGGCGCGGCCGGCAGCGGCGCGCTTGAGCAGCGGATCCATGGTGCGGATGAGCTGCCAATTGGCGCTGACATTGACCGCGAAGTTATCGTTCCAGTTTTTAGGCTCGACGTGATCGAGCGGCGACAACGGGCCGAGCACGCCAGCGTTGCCGACCAGGACGTCAAGACGGCCGTAGCGCACATTGAGCGCGAGCGCCAGGCGGGCAACGCCGTCGGCGTCCTTCATGTCGAGCGGCACCAGCGTCGCCGAGCCGCCGGTGGTCTTGATCTTGTCGTCCAATTCCTCCAGCCCGCCAACGGTGCGCGCCGCGGCAACGACATGGGCGCCGGCTTCGGCAAGCTGCAGCGCCAGCGCCGCGCCGATGCCGCGGGAGGCGCCGGTGACGAGCGCGATGCGGTCTGTAAGCGGTTTGTCGGTCATTACTTTCAGCCGGGCGGGCTATGGCAGCTTGATGCCCAGTTCTGCCGCGGCTTGCAAGACCTGGCTTGGCCGGTAGGGCTTCTGCAGGAAGCGGCTGGCGGGCAGCGGTTGCACCCGATCGGCATAGCCGCTGGCGTAGATCACCGGGATGGTGGGTCTGTGCCCACGAATTTCCGCCGCGAGTTGCCAGCCGTCCATTCCGGGCAACTTGATGTCGGTGAAGAGCAGGTCGAGTCCATCGCAGCGCGCCAGTATCGCGAGTGCGTCCCGCTTGCAACGCGGCGACGGCGGCATTGCGCTCGTTAACCTGCTGCGTGAGCCGTTCGTTCACCCGCCGCAATTCCTCGATCGAGGGAATGGCCAGGGCCCGCGGCAGCAAGGGCCAAAGGCTGACAGCGGTCACGACCGAAACCGCGGCGCAGATCACCTTCACCATGGCTTCGGTCCCGTAGGACGGTATCCACAAAGTCCAGATCGAGAAGAAATGCGTAGTGCCGCAGGCCAGGATGAAGGCCGCGAAGGCCCAGAACACCCAGCCGAACTGGATGTCGCTGCGATGGGAGACGAAATAAGCGAGCGCGACCGGAATCGAATAATAGGAAAGGCCAATAACGGCGTCGGCGCCGACATGAGTCCAAATCAGTTCCGGTCGCCACAGCAGGCATATCCCATGCGGCGACAGGCTGTTGGTCTCCCAAAGCCCGTTGAGATATTCGATCGCGCCTCTAACGAGCTCCTGTAGCATTGCAGCCCCCGGTGCCCGAGCACCGCGGCGAGGGATCGCCGCGCGCGACGGTAAATCAGGTTCAGAATAACCACGGCGAATAATTGCGTAAAAGCGCCTGCCGTCTGCGGGTTCCCTGATCGGCTTCGTGCGCCGGCAAAGTTCAATCTACAGGCAGTCTTAGTAGTATCCCTTACGTTCAATATCTGAATAGTCCACAGCCGCCAGGTGCGCCATTTAGAGCCGATGAAAAATCATTTGGATGGCGTCTACACTGGAAACACCCAGTTGATTGTGTGCCTCCACGCACAAGCCGATTTGTGCGAGCGGATCGCGCGTAACTGCTTTGATGAATTGACGGCGCAAAAATACAGGAAGCTCGCAGACGAGTGCCGCGCTTCGGCAATCGAAGCGGAGCTCACCAACGACACCGTTGCCGCCAAATGGCCGGCGATCGTCGCTTTTTAGCGCCGCCGCCCGAACTTGCGCCGTCTTAAGGCGCTAGCCTAAATCGCTTCCGCCAGCAGCGACAATTGCCGCGGGCTGGCGTCCTTGGCGTCAAGGTCGGTCAGGCCGGTCGGGTAATCGCCAGTGAAGCAATGATCGGTGAACTGCGGGCGGGCCGGGTCGCGGCCCTCGAAGCCCATGGCGCGATAGATGCCGTCGACCGAGAGGAAGGCGAGCGAATCGGCGCCGATGAATTTGCGCATGCCGTCGAGATCGTGAGTGGCGGCGAGCAGCTTGTCGCGCTCGGGCGTGTCGATGCCGTAGTAATCCGGATGCGTGATCGGGGGCGAGGCGATGCGGAAATGCACCTCCTTGGCGCCGGCGTCGCGCATCATCTGCACGATCTTGCGCGACGTGGTGCCGCGCACGATCGAGTCGTCGACCAGCACGATGCGCTTGCCGCCGACCACGGCGCGGTTGGCCGAATGCTTGAGCCGTACGCCCTGGTCGCGGATCGACTGCGTCGGCTGGATGAAGGTGCGACCGACATAGTGATTGCGGATGATGCCGAGCTCGTAGGGGATGCCGCTCGCCTGGGCAAAGCCGAGCGCTGCCGGCACGCCGGAATCCGGCACCGGCACGATCACGTCGGCCTCGGCCGGCGCCTCGCGCCCGAGCTCCGCACCCATGGTCTTGCGCATGTCGTAAACGCTGCGGCCGCCGACGGTCGAATCCGGCCGGGCGAAATAGATGTATTCGAAAATGCAGGGCCGTGCCGCCATCGGCGGGAACGGCTTGTGCGATTGCGCGCCGTCCTCGTCGAAGACGACGACCTCGCCGTTCTCGACGTCGCGCACATATTGCGCGCCGATGATATCGAGCGCGCAGGTTTCCGATGCCAGAATCGGGCAGCCGTCGAGCCGGCCGATCACCAGCGGGCGAATACCGAGGGGGTCGCGGGCGCCGACCAGCTTCTTGTTGGTCAAGCCGACGAAAGCATAAGCGCCTTCAAGCTGGCGCAGCCCCTCGATGAAGCGGTCGACGAAACGGTTGCGCCGCGCGCGCGCGACCAGATGCAGGATCACCTCGGTGTCGGTGGTCGACTGCATCATGGCGCCTTCGTGCACCAGTTGCTTG
>DATJYA010000490.1:0-3086 GCA_035499835.1 Pseudolabrys sp. | reverse complement strand
GGTCACGTCGACGTCCGGCTTGCCCTGATCGTCTTCGACGATGAAGGTGACCTTGGCGCCGCCGAGCATGCCGTTGTGCTCGTCCAGATACATCTGGAAGCCATTGACCATGTCGGTGCCGATCGCGGTGTAGATGCCGGTGCGCGGCGCCAGAAAGCCGATGCGCAAATCCTCCGCATGCGCCGGGGCCGCCATATTGATGCCGAGCATGACGCTGCCAAACGCAAGAGCCCGGCCGAGCCAACACTTTGCTTTCGTCATTTTTCCTTCCCCTTACAGTTGATGCCTTCCGCTCAGGACGGCACGGATGCCAATTTCTCGCTTTTCTCCGATTGACTCGGATGTTTCCTTGATGCGCCACGGGCCTGACGGATCCGCTCCGGGATTCCCATCAAGCCCGTCGGCAAATAGAGAATGGTGAGGACGTAGACGCCGCCCAGCACGTACTGCCACCACGGCACCAGCGTCGAGAGATATTCGCGCAAACCGAATACGATGGCCGCGCCGAGCGCGCCGCCGACCAGCGTGCCGGCGCCGCCGAGCACGGCCATCAGCAGCGCATCGACGGAGGTGGTGATCACCACCGTTTCCGGGCTGACGTGGCCGTTGGTGAAGGCCCACAGCACGCCGGAGAGGCCGCCGAAGCCGCCGGCGATGATGAAGGCAATGTATTTATGCAGCCAGGTATTGTAGCCGAGAATCTGCATGCGCAATTCGCGCTCGCGGATGCCGGCGAGGCTGTGGCCGAACGGCGACTGCACCAACACATAAAGCAGCCCCAGCGATGCGGCGAAGAAGGCGAACACCAGATAGAAGAAAGTGGTTTCGTTGGACAGGTCGAGGCCGAAATTCGGCCGGCCGGTCATGTTGATGCCGTTGTCGCCGCCGGTCAGCGAATTCCAGCGATAGGCAAGTCCCCACACGCACTGCCCGAGCGCGAGCGTGATCATGAGGAAATAGACGCCGCTGGCGCGCACCGCGAACAGGCCGAACAGCGCCGCGAGCGCCGCGCCGATCAGCATGCCCAGGATCACCACGATCCAGAAATCCCAACCCAGGCCGAAATGGAATTTGGTGGCGAGAATGGCGGTGAGATAGGCGCCGACGCCGAAATAAGCGGCCTGGCCGAGCGAAGGCAGGCCGGTATAGCCGAGCAGGACATCGACGCTCATCGCCAGGATGGCGAAGGCGCAGGCGCGCGTCGCCAGCAGCACGACGAACGAGCCGGAATGCGGGACGATCATGGCGACCGCCAGCAGCGCCGCGGCAACCATCAGGATTTTGACGTTCCGGCTTGTCATCAAGGCCTCACTCGCGCCCGAACAGACCAGTGGGCTTGACCGCGAGGATCAGCACCATCGGCGCGTAGAGCGTGAAGTAGGAGACTTCCGGAAACAGCGCCTTGCCGAAATTGTCGGCAAGGCCGACCGCCAGCGCGCCGATGGCGGCGCCGCCGAGCGAACCCATGCCGCCGATGATCACCACGGCGAAGGCGAGCGGCAGGATCTCGAAATCGAGGCCGGGATAGATGCCGAGAAAACCGCCGCCGATGACGCCGCCAAGCGCGGCAAGGAAGGCGCCGAGCGCGAAAATGAACATGGAGATGCGGTTGGTGTCGATGCCGACGCCGCGCGCCATCTGCGCGTCGTCGACAGTTGCGCGCACGGAGGCGCCCATGCGCGTCTTCTCCATCGCCAGCCACAGCGCGACGCCGATTGCCAGCGCCATGCCGATCATGAACAGCCGATAGGCGGGAAAATACATACCGCCGACGACGACGCTTTGGCCGAGCACGGCAGCGGGCGTGATGTCCTTGTTGTCGCCGCCCCAGATGTCGAGCGCGGCTTGCTGGAACAGGTAGGCAAAGCCGACGGTGAGCAGCACCTGCCGCAGCGGATCGCCTTCGATGGGAATGATGGAGACGCGGCTGAGCAGGACATACAGCGCCACCGCGGCTATCGTGGTAACGGCCAAGAACTGAATGCGCGGCGTGCCGATGAACTGGCCCCAGCGGCTCACCGCAAGTCCGACCAACACGGCGACGCCCAAGGCGATCAGCCCATTGCGCAGCGGCGCAAAGCCCTCCGAGCGCAGGAACAGGCGCTCCATGCACAGGCCGATGAGAGCAACGGCGAGCGCAGCAAGCGGCAACGACAGCACCCAGGAGCCGGTCAGCGCGATCACCGACAGCGCAATATAGCCGCCCCACAGGAAGTAAGCGCCATGGGAGAGATTGACGATGCGCATGACGCCAAAGATCAACGACAGGCCGCTGCCGACCAGAAACAGCAGCGCGCCATAAGAGACGCCGTTGAACGCCTGGATGATCCAGTATTGTGTGTTCATTGCCTCCCAGTGCCTTCTGTTATTCGAAGGTTGCGCGAAGCTTACCTGAGCTTGCGTTTGAATGAAGCCCTTATAGCGGCTCCCACTCGCATTTCGAAATAAGTGGGCAGCGCCGGGCAGAGCGGGCGTAATGCTGACGCTATTGGCTATTTGCGCCGGCGCTTTTTGCCACCTGCCTGCTTTTGCGGCGGAATGATCGGCAACAACAGATAAGGCGCCTTGCCGCCGCTGAAGTGCAGAGTCGTGGTGCCGTTAAAAACGGCAGGCGGGCGGTCGCGCGGATCGTCGTGCAGGAAGGGACCGCACCCCTTCAGCTCGTTCTTGAAGTTCGACAGCTTGCCGCCGCTGGCGCCGCCGTATTCGTAATCCTTGCCGCGGATCGACAGGCCGATGCGGAAGCCTGCCGGGACGGCAATCGAGGTCGGCCAGATTTCGACGTCCAGCTCGACCAGCCGGCCTTTGGCGAGCGGCTGCTTCTCGTCGTGCGTGTGATAGGGCCGGTAGGGCGTCGACAGCTTCCTGTCGAGCTTGCGGTGCGAAGCGCGCAGCCAGCCTTGCGCGACCGGGGTGTGCGGGTCGATCGCGCCCTGAAACACCACTTCCTTGAGGTCGCCGGTGAAGACGCGCAGCACGATGAAGAAATCGGCGTCGCGTGTCGACGAAGAGGCGAAGAGCTTGAGCGCGGAGGGGCCGGTGATCTCGGTGTCTTGCGGCAGCGGTGGGGTCATGAAAGTGAGGCC
>DATJYA010000489.1:0-2860 GCA_035499835.1 Pseudolabrys sp. | reverse complement strand
GTGGCGCTGACGCTCGCCGGCGTCTCGCTCGTCTTCGCCGCGCTCGGCCACGTGCTCGGCGTCATGGGATTGGGCATTCTAGGAGCATTACCGGACCGCATTTTCGGCGTCATGACCAACGAGGTGCTGCTCGCCATCCCGTTGTTCATCTTCATGGGCGTCACGCTCGACCGCTCGCGCGTCGCCGAGGAACTGCTGGAGACCATGGGGCGCCTGTTCGGCTCCTTGCGCGGCGGCCTCGGCATTTCGGTGATCGTCGTCGGCACGCTGCTCGCGGCGGCGAAAGGCGTGGTCGGCGCCACCACCGTGACCATGGGGCTGATCGCGCTGCCGGCGATGCTGCGCTTCGGCTACGACCCGCGGCTTGCCGCCGGCACGGTGGCCGCCACCGCGACGCTGGCGCAGATTTTTCCGCCGGCGACCGTGCTGGTGCTGCTCGGCGACCAGCTCGGCAACGCCTATCAGGCGGCGCAACTGTCGAAAGGCGTGTTCGCGCCGCGCTCGGTCAATGTCAGCGATCTCTTTGCCGGCGCGCTGCTGCCCGGCTTCGCGCTGGTCGCGCTTTATCTCATTTATGTGACCGCGGTTGCGATCCTGCGGCCCAAGGCGGCGCCGCCGATCCCGCCGGACGGGGACGCGCCGCGAGGCCTCGCGCTGGCGCAACGGCTCATCGCCGTGCTCATCGCGCCGGTGGCGCTGATCCTCGCCGTGCTCGGCTCGATCCTCGGCGGCGTGGCGACGCCGACCGAGGCCGCATCCATCGGCGCCGTCGGCGCGCTGCTGCTCGCCATCCGCAAGGCAGGGCTTAAAGGGCTCATCGTGCCGGTGATCGAAAAGACCACGCAGATCACCAGCATGATCTTCTTGATTCTGATAGGCGCCACGATGTTCAGCCTCGTCTTCCGCGCGCTCGGCGGCGACGTCATGGTGAACAACGCGCTCACCAACCTGCCCGGCGGCGCCGATGGCGCGATTCTGGTCGTCATGCTGGCGATGTTCCTGCTCGGCTTCGTCATGGACGCCTTCGAGATCATCTTCGTCGTGGTGCCCATCGTCGGCCCGGCGCTGCTGACGATGCCCGGCGTCGATCCGGTCTGGCTTGGCATCATGATGGCGATGAACCTGCAGACCTCGTACATGCATCCGCCGCTGGGGCCGACGCTGTTCTACCTGCGCGGCGTGGCGCCGCCGGAGATCACCACGCGCCACATATACGTCGGCATCATCCCCTTCGTGCTGATCCAGCTTCTGGCCCTGGTCGTGCTGTGGTTCGCGCCGGGCCTTGCGACCCACCTGCCGCATGCGCTTTATGGACGGTGATTTCTTTTCCCTCCCCCGCAGGGGGAGGGTGGCTTCTCGCGTAGCGAGAAGCCGGGTGGGGTGAGCCTTGGCAAATACTCACGCGCGCCGCTTACGCAAGGCAATGACGCCACAGGAAGTGAAGCTGTGGCTCCATCTGCGCTCGTGGAGGAAGCGAGGATTTTACTTCCGCCGGCAGTCGCCACGCGAGGGGTACATTGTCGACTTTGTCTGCATGCGCGAAAGGCTTGTGATTGAGGTCGATGGCAGTCAGCACAATGAGCCGCTGCATCAGGCGGGCGATATGCGGCGAGACGCCAATCTGTCGCGCGCCGGCTTTCGGACGTTGCGGTTCTGGAACAATGAGGTTGATAGCAATTTGCAAGGCGTGCTTGAAGTGATCGACCTCGAGTTGCGGCGCGGCCGTCCCCGCCCGGTCGGCTTCGCCGACCACCCTCCCCCGTTGGGGGAGGGATAAGAAAGGCGCCTGACCATGAAAGCCGCCGACATGTTCAGCCTGAAAAGCCGCGTAGCGCTGGTGACCGGCGCTTCCAGCGGCCTCGGCCGGCAGTTCGCCCGCGCGCTGGCCGATAATGGCGCGGCGGTGGCGCTGGTGGCGCGCCGCGTCGACCGGCTCAAGGCGCTCAAGGACGAGATCGAAGCCAAGGGGGGCCGCGCCGTCGCCATCGAGGCCGACGTCACCGACCGTGCCGCCATGGCGCGCGCCTTCGACGCCGCGGAAAAGGCCTTCGGCACCGTCACCGTGCTGGTCAACAATGCTGGCATCGCCCATGGCGGCCGCGCCACCGACATGACGGCGGAGGAGTGGGGCAAGGTGCTGGCGACCAATCTCGACGCCGTGTTCTTCTGGGCGCAGGAGGCGGCGCGCCGCATGCTGGCGGCGAAGAAGCAGGGCTCGATCGTCAACGTCGCCTCGGTGCTCGGGCTGATGGTCGCCAAGGGCGCGGTCGCTTACGCCACCGCCAAGGCCGGCGTCGTGCAGATGACCAGGGCGCTCGCCGTCGAGCTCGCCTTCAAGGGCGTGCGCGTCAACGCCATCGCGCCGGGCTGGTTCGTCACCGAGATGAACGACGACTATCTGATGAGCGAGAAGGGCGACGCCATCAAGCGCGAGATCCCGATGGGCCGCTTCGGCAACGAGGGCGACCTCGACGGCGCGCTGCTGCTGCTTGCCTCCGACGCCGGCGCTTATATCACCGGCACCACCATCGTCGTCGATGGCGGCCAGGTGATCCAAATCAAAGGTTAGGCTCGCCAGTCCTTTTATCGTTCCCGCTCGGGAAAGAAGGAAACGACCATGGACTTTTCACTGTCGCCCGAAATTGAGGACCTGCGCCTGCGCGTGCGCGCCTTCGTCGAGAAGGAGGTGCTGCCGCTGGAGGCCGACCCGGAGAACTTCTCCGAACACGAAAATATCCCCGAGGAGCGGCTCGCGCCGGTGCGCGAGAAGGCGAAGAAGGCCGGTCTGTGGGCGCCGCAGTCGCCGAAGGAATATGGCGGCATGGAGCTGCCGATCGTCGCCTGGGCCGCGATCTACGAG
>DATJYA010000488.1:0-2680 GCA_035499835.1 Pseudolabrys sp. | reverse complement strand
TCATCGCGGCTGTCCTGCACCCAGCGGTTGGCCTGCAACAGCGCCGCGGGCCCCAGATAGCGATCCGAATTCCACCAGTAGCTCGGGCACGAGGTCGAGCAGCAGGCGCACAGAATGCACTCGTACATGCCGTCGAGCTTGGCGCGGTCTTCGTGGCTCTGCTTCCATTCCTTCTCCGGCGCCGGCGTGGTCGTGTGCAGCCAGGGCTCGATGGAGGCGTATTGCGCATAGAAATTCTTCAGGTCCGGCACCAGGTCCTTCACCACCGGCTGGTGCGGCAGCGGATAGATTTTCACCGGCGCCTTTTCGTCGTCGATCGCCTTGGTGCAGGCGAGCGTATTGGTGCCGTCGATGTTCATGGCGCAGGAGCCGCACACGCCTTCGCGGCAGGAGCGGCGGAAGGTCAGCGTCGGGTCGACGTTGTTCTTGATCCAGATCAGCGCGTCGAGAACCATCGGGCCGCAGTCGTCGCGGTCGACATAGTACGTATCGAGCCGCGGGTTGGCGCCGTCGTCGGGGTTCCAGCGGTAGATGCGGAATTCGGTCTCGCGCGTCGCCTTGGGCGCGTGCGGCCAGGTTTGCCCCTGCGTGACCTTGGAATTTTTCGGCAGCGTGAATTCGACCATTGCTGAGTTCCGTCAGTAGACGCGCGCTTTCGGCTCGATATAGGCGACGTCGTTGGTGAGCGTGTAGGTGTGCACCGGCCGGTAGTCGAGGGTCACCTTGCCCTGGTCGTCGATCCAGGCCAGCGTGTGCTTCATCCAGTTCTTGTCGTCGCGCTCCGGATAATCCTCGCGCGCGTGGCCGCCGCGGCTTTCGGTGCGGTTACGCGCGGAATCCATGGTGACCACGGCCTGCGCGATCAGATTGTCGAGCTCCAGCGTCTCGATCAGGTCGGAGTTCCAGATCAGCGAACGGTCGGAGACGCGGATATCGCTCATGCCGGCATAGACGTCGTGAATGAGGTTGTGGCCTTCGTTGAGCACCTCGCCGGTGCGGAATACGGCGCAATGGCTCTGCATCACCCGCTGCATGTTCAGCCGCAACTTCGCCGTCGGCGTGTCGCCCGAGGCGTTGCGGAATTTGTCGAGCCGCGCGAGCGCGCGCTCGGCGGAATCCTTGGGCAGATCCGGCTGCTTGTCGCCGGGCGTGAGCAATTCCGCGCAACGATGGGCGGCGGCGCGGCCGAAGACGACAAGGTCGATCAGGGAATTCGAGCCGAGCCGGTTGGCGCCGTGCACCGAGACACAGGCGGCCTCGCCAAGCGCCATCAGGCCGGGGATGACGCTGTCGGTGTCGCCGTTTTTCTTGGTCACCGCTTCGCCGTGATAATTCGTGGCGATGCCGCCCATGTTGTAATGCACGGTCGGCAGCACCGGGATCGGCTCGCGCGTCACGTCGACATTGGCGAAAATGCGCGCGGTCTCGCTGATGCCGGGCAACCGTTCGTGCAGCACTTTGGGATCGAGATGATCGAGATGCAGGAACAGGTGATCCTTTTCCTTGCCGACGCCGCGCCCTTCGCGGATTTCCATGGTCATGGCGCGGGAGACGACGTCGCGCGAGGCAAGATCCTTGGCCGACGGCGCGTAGCGCTCCATGAAGCGCTCGCCTTCCGAATTGACCAGGTAGCCGCCTTCGCCGCGCGAACCTTCGGTGATCAGGCAGCCGGCGGGATAAATGCCGGTCGGATGGAATTGCACGAATTCCATGTCCTGCAGCGGCAGTCCGGCGCGCAGCACCATGGCGTTGCCGTCGCCGGTGCAGATATGCGCCGAGGTGCAGGAGAAATAAGTGCGGCCGTAGCCGCCGGTGGCAATGATGGTCATATTGGCGCTGAAGCGGTGGATTGAGCCGTCGTCCATGTTCAACGCAATGACGCCGCGGACGCGCCCTTCCTCGTCGACGATCAGGTCGATGGCGAAATATTCGATGTAGAACTCGGCCGCGTGCCTGAGGGCCTGGCCATACATGGTGTGCAGCATGGCGTGGCCGGTGCGGTCGGCGGCGGCGCAGGTGCGTTGCGCTGTACCCTTGCCGAAATGCGTGGTCATGCCGCCGAACGGCCGCTGATAGATCTTGCCGTCCTCCTCGCGGCGCGAGAACGGCAGGCCCCAATGCTCGAGCTCGTAAACCGCGGCCGGCGCATTGCGGCAAAGATATTCGATGGCGTCCTGGTCGCCGAGCCAGTCGGCGCCCTTGACGGTGTCGTACATGTGCCAGCGCCAGTCGTCCTCGCCCATATTTCCGAGCGCTGCGGCGATGCCGCCTTGCGCCGCCACGGTGTGCGAGCGGGTGGGGAAGACCTTGCTGATGCAGGCGGTGCGCAGGCCCGCTTCCGAGCAGCCGACCACGGCGCGCAGGCCGGAGCCGCCGGCGCCGATCACGACGACGTCGTAAGAATGGTCCTCGATCTTGTAGGCGCGGCCATTGACCGCCGGCGCGCCATTCATTTTTCCGTTGCCGGCCATTGCTAGACCCCGAACGACAGCTTGAAGATCGCGTAAACGCAGGCAAACCCGACGGTGAAGACGTAGAACGTGTTGGCCAGCAAGCTCGCCAGCTTGAGCAGGTCCTCGTGCACGTAGTCGACGATGATCTCCTGCAGGCCGATCCACATGTGATAGGCCATATTGACGATGAACAGCAGCATGATGATCGCCACGATGGGCGAGCCGAG
>DATJYA010000487.1:0-2560 GCA_035499835.1 Pseudolabrys sp. | reverse complement strand
TTCATGCGCGAGGATGCCGACGGCGTAGCCGCCGATGCCGAGATAGGCGGCATGGCCGAAGCTCATCATGCCGCCATAGCCGAGGATGAGGTTGAGGCTCACCGCGGCGAGCGCCAGGATCAGAATGCGGGTGAACAGCGTCACCAGGAAGCGGTTGCCGGTGAGTCCGGTATAGACCGGCAGCAGCACCAGCGCCGCCAGCAGCGCGACGATGACGACGGTGCGCAGGTTCAACGCCGGCATCATCGGCCGCCCGCCGAAAACAGCCCCTCCGGCTTCACCACCAGCACAACGGCCATCAGCAGATAGATCAGCATGGAGGAGAGCGCCGGCGCCGCGGTCGCCGCCGCCTCCTTGCTGAGCAGCAGCCGCAGCAGGTCGGGCAGATAGGAGCGGCCAAGCGTGTCGATGAAGCCGACCATGATCGCCGCGACAAAGGCGCCGCGGATCGAACCGATGCCGCCGATCACGGTGACGACAAAGGCGATGATGATGATGCTCTCGCCCATGCCGATCTGCACCGTGAGGATCGGCGCCTGCATCAGTCCGGCAAGGCCGGCAAGCGCGGCGCCGAGGCCGAACACCAGCGTATAAAGCAGCTTGATGTTGACGCCGAGGGCGCCGACCATTTCCCGGTTGGAGGCGCCGGCGCGGATCAGCATGCCGACGCGGGTGCGCATCACCAGCCCATAGAGGAATCCCGCGACCGCCAGCGATACGACGATGATGGAGAAGCGGTAGGCCGAATACTGGAAATCAGGCAGGATTTGCAGCGACGTGTTGAGCCAGGACGGCAGCGGCAGGCTCAAGCCCTCCGGACCCCAGATCAGCCGCACCGCCTCGTCGAAAAACAGGATCAGCCCAAAGGTGCCGAGCACGTGGTCGAGATGATCGCGGCCGTAGAGCCGGCGCATGACGATCACCTCGACCGCCATGCCGACGATCAAGGTGGCGAGCAGCGCCAGCACCGCGCCGAGCACGAAGCTATGCGTCCAGGCGGAGAACGTGGCGGCGAAATAGGCGCCGACCATGTAGAGCGAGCCATGCGCCAGATTGACCAGGTCCATGATGCCGAAGACCAGCGTCAGCCCGGCCGCCAGCAGGAACAGCAGCAGGCCGAATTGCAGGCCGTTCAGACATTGTTCGATGAACAGCGTCATGGCGCGTCACCAAAAGCAAAACGGCAGTCGCGTTGCAGGCGCGGCTGCCGTTCCGCCGATCGCGAATATTACTTCATCGGACACTTGTCGTGGAAATTGTCCTGGTTGTCCGTGACGATGGTAGCGACGGTCTTGAGCACGTACTCGTCGCCGCTCTTCACCACGTCCTGCAGGTAGAAGTTCTGGATCGGCATGTGGTTGTTGCCGAAGCGGAATTTTCCGCGCACCGACTTGAAATCGGCCTTCTCGAGAGCCTTTTGCAGGGCAGCCTTGTCCGAGAGATTGCCGTGCACCGCATCGACGCCCGAAGCGATCAGGTTGGCGGCATCGTAGGATTGCGCGCCGTAGAACGACGGCCGGTGGCCGGGATACTTCTTGATGTAGTCGGCGACGAATTTCTTGTTGGTGTCATTAGGCAGATCGTTCACCCATTCCTGCGCGCCGGGCACGCCGAGTGCGAGCTCCTTCTGCAGCGGCAGCGTCGTCTCGTCGATGGTGAAGGCCGTATAGAGCGGGATCGTGCCCTTCAAGCCGGCCTGCGCGTATTGCGCCAGGAACTGCACCCCGGCCTTGCCCGGATAGAACACGAAGATGGCGTCCGGATTGGCCGCTTTTGCCTTGGCAATCTCGGCGGAGAAATCGAGCTGCGCCGGCCAGGTGGTCAGTTCCTGCCCGACCACCTTGCCTTTGAAGGTCGAGGCGACGCCCGCCAGCATGTCCTTGCCGGCGGCATAATTGGGGCCGATCAGGAACACCGACTTCACGCCCTTCTGGTTCATATAGAGGCCCATGGCCTGCGGCGTCTGATCGTTCTGCCACGAGGCGGAGAACACCGTCGGCGCGCACAGTTCGCCGGCGATCTGCGACGGCCCGGCATTGGCGATGACCAGGAAGGTCTTGGAATCGACGATCGGCTTGAGCGATGCCAACAAGACGTTCGACCAGATATAGCCGGCGATGAAATCCACGTGGTCGGATTCGATGAGCTTCTGGGTCTTCTGCAACCCGACTTCCGGCCTGAAGCCGTCGTCTTCGTAGATCACTTCGACCGGCAAGCCGCCCATCTTGCGGCCCATGTGATCGAGCGCGAGCTCGAACGAGTTGCGCATGTCATTGCCGATGGTCGCGGCCGGACCGCTCAGCGTCGTGACAAACCCGATCTTGATGGATTTCTGCTGGGCCACGGCCGGCCCGGCAACGAGCAGCAAGGCGGCGCCCGCCGCCAACAACGCCTTACGCATATGATCCTCCCCCGGGCTGTTCCAGCCCTTTTCGATACGAAATTCTAACGTAACGGCACCGGCGGCAAAAGGTCTACACCGGTCGAAGTTTATGCGGCCAATTGGTCGGCGAATGCGGTTTATTGGCTATGCGGAAGCGGCCATTGACCTGTCCGCCGC
>DATJYA010000486.1:0-3578 GCA_035499835.1 Pseudolabrys sp. | reverse complement strand
AATGCTGAAGCACCAGCCGCGGTCGGATTCGACCTCGACGCTCTTGATCAGCCGCCGCGAAAACAGGCGAAAGCCGTTGCTGGCATCGTGGGTCGGCAGCCGCGCGACATGGTGCAGCGTGAAGCCGGCGGCGCGGACCAGGACCGCTTTCAGCCACGGGCATCCCACCATGCGGCCGCCCGGCATGAACCGGCTGGCGCAGACGATATCGGCGCCGGCAACGGCCTTGCTCACCATCGCGTCGACGATGACGCCGTTGAAATCGTCGTCGGCCGGATAGACGAGGACGAACGGCGCCTCGCTCGCGGCAAGTCCGCTCATCACCGCGCCGTGCACGCCGGACCCGCGATTGAGGACAAAGTCGATCCTCATGCCCTCGACCGCGCCCGGATTGGCCTTGATCGCCGGCAGCGTGTCGTCGTCGGGCCGGTCGTAGCAGATAAGGACTCGCGACGGCGTGCGCACCTGCCGCCGCAGATCCGCGAGCGTCGCCAGGATGTTTTTGCCCTCGTTGTAGACCGGCATGACGATATCGAGGCGCGTGGTGGAGGATGGATGCAAGGGTCGCCTTTACGCTCGGCCGCGAAAGAGAAATCGGGCAACGATTATAAGCGCCTGGCAAAATCCACGGTAGGCCTTTTTGCCGGCGCCACGACGACAAGTCACGCCGCTTGGCTAAGCGGTGATGAATCGATGGCGATCCCCTTCGAGGACCACGCAGGTCAAGCGGCCGGTGGCGAAGGCGCCGGTGTCGATATTGATCCGGTTCGGCCGTACCTGCGGTTCCAGCATCGGCGTGTGGCCGTGCACGACGATCTTGCCGAAATCCGCTTCGCTTTCGAGGAACTCGTCGCGGATCCACAGCAAGTCTTCGCTGCTCTGCCGCTCCAGCGGGACGCCGGGCCGCACGCCGGCGTGGCAGAAGAAATAGCGGCCGGCGCTCAGCGACATTTTCAGCGAGCGCAGAAACTTGACCTGTTCCGTCGACAGCGCCGAGCGCAGCTGTTCCGCGGCCGCCTCGAAGTTTCGGGCGCCCATCAACGGCGCGACGCGGACGCCGAAGGAATGCAATGTTTCGACGCCGCCGAGATGCTGCCAATGCACGCCGGTGCCCGGGTCGCCGAGAAAAGTCTCGAGCAGCGCCTCGTGATTTCCTTTCAACGCGACATATTCGCCCGGAAACGGATTTTCCAGCAGCCGGTCGAGCACGCCGCGCGACTGCGGCCCGCGGTCGATGTAGTCGCCGAGGGTCACCGTAATGCTGCTTCCGCCATGCTCCTCGGCGTCGAGGTTGATGGCGTCAACCATGCGGTCAAGCAAATCCAGCCGGCCGTGAATGTCGCCGATGACATAGAGCCGGCTATTTTCGTTCGGAATTTTCCCCCCTTTCATTATGAGGGATTGCTCGTTTGCGCTATGTGCATGACGCCGCAGTCTATGGTACCCCGCCAGCCAAATGCCCAGAAATTTGTCCGTTTTATAGCATCGCGCCCCGCAAAATGCCGGCCGTCTTCATCCCCTCCAGCGCTGCACAATCGCAGACCGGCCTTTTCAGACCGTTACTGCTGCTGTGGCTCAGCGGCTGCGCCTTGCGGCTGACGATTCTGGCGGTGCCGCCGGTCATTCCGCTCATTCACGATGAGCTGCATATGAGCGCGACACAGGTCGGCATCCTGACCGGATTGCCGTCGATGCTGTTTGCCTCGGCCGCGGTTCCGGGCTCGCTGCTGATCGCCCGCCTCGGCGTGCGCATGGCGCTGGGCCTCGGGCTTGCCCTCACGGCGATCGGCGGCGCGCTGCGTGGCGCCGTTCCCGACGTGAACTGGCTCTACGCCATGACCATCGCCATGGGCGCCGGCGTTGCCATCATGCAGGTGACCATGCCGCCGGCGGTGCGCGCCTGGGCACCGCGCCGTATCGGTTTTGCCACCGCGGTCTACACCAACGGCTTGCTGATCGGCGAAATCCTGCCGGTGGCGCTGACGCTGCCGCTGGTGCTGCCCTATATCGCCGGCAACTGGCAGTGGGGCTTCGTCGCCTGGAGCGCGCCGGTCGCGGCCATCGCCGGACTGGTGGCGCTATTGGCGCCGCGGCAGCCGACGACAAACGGCGCCGCGCCGCGCCGGCGCTGGTGGCCGGACTGGAAGAGCCCGCTGATCTGGCGGCTCGGCGTCCTGCTCGGCACCGTCAATGCAAGCTATTTCGCCACCAACGCCTTCCTGCCCGACTATCTGCGCAGCAACGGCCAGGGCGAATGGATCAGCGCCGCGCTCACCGCATTGAATACCGGGCAACTGCCGGTGTCGTTCCTGCTGCTCGCCTTCGCCAGCCGCCTCGAACGCAAGGCCTGGCCCTATGTGCTCTGCGGCATCCTCTGCCTCATCGCCACCGGCGGCATCGTCTTCGGCAACGGCCTCTGGGTGGTCGCGGCGTCGGCCCTGCAGGGCTTTGCCGCCGCGGGAATTCTGATCCTGCTCCTGGCGCTGCCGCCCTTGCTGAGCCCGCCGGACGACGTGCACCGCGTCACTGCGGCGATGTTCACCATCAGCTATGGTTTCGCGGTCATCGTGCCGGTGATCAGCGGCCTCAGTTGGGATCTGAGCGGGATCGCGGGACTTGCGTTTCTGCCGATCGCCGTCTGCGGGCTCGCGATGGTGATCCTGGCGCCGGCGATCACTCACGTGCGCCACGTTGCGAGGTAAAACGATGCGGCCAATTCCGGTCGGAGCAAGAGGCACCTACACGTTGCGGGTCACCCCCGCGCATCTTGCCAATCAGTTCAAGGACGCGGCGCTGCCACAGGTGTTCGCGACGCCGATGATGGTCACCGCCATGGAGAATGCCGCGCTCAACGCCGTGCGCGCCTATCTCGATCCCGGCGAAAGCGCAGTGGGCACGCTGGTCAATGTGCGGCATCTGGCGGCGACGCCCGCCGGCCATCAGGTGACCGCCGACGCCGTCGTCACCAAAGTGGACGGCCGCCGCATCGAGTTCGACGTGACCGCGCGTGACGAGATCGAAGAGATCGGCAAGGGCACGCACGAGCGCATGGTGGTCGACATGGCGCGGATTGACAAGCGGCTCCACGCCAAGAAGCGGCCGTGAGGCATTGTGCGAACTTGCCGGCGGCGGCGCGAGGTGAATGCCGGCGTCGACTAGAGCCGGCGCCTCATTCCATGCCCATGAAGTAGCGCCATTCGGTGCCCATGTTGTCGTCGGTGACGGGCGTCATCCCGGCGGTTCGGGCGAGCAGGTCGGGACACGGCTCGATGGGCCGGTCGACCGTGGCGGCCGCAGCGGGCGCGAGACTGCCCTGCCAGGCAAGAAGGCGGTCCAGTTCGGCGCGGTCCTCGGCGCGCGCCGGATCGAAGATTGGCTTTCCGTCGATGCGGTAGGCTTCGAGCTTGCGCCGCCAGCGGTCGAAATCCCAGGCGATCGGCGCGTCCGATACCACCATGTGATTGGTGAAGCGGGCGCCATAGGCGAACGCAAGGCACCCGGTGCGCTGCACGCGGCTCGATTCGGTCGTGTTGTAGAAGAAAATGCCGCCGGGATTGAGATGGCGGCGGACGAGGTCG
>DATJYA010000485.1:0-4778 GCA_035499835.1 Pseudolabrys sp. | reverse complement strand
CGGCCGAGCGCGACGCGCTGGCGCTCGCCGCCCGACAGCGCGCCGGGCCGGCGCTTGAGCAAGGGCGCAATATCGAGCAATTCGGTGATGTGCCTGAACCGTGCGTCGTCGCGGGCAAGTCCGCTCATCCAGCGTCCGTAGTCGAGATTGCGCGCGACCGACAGATGCGGAAACAGCCGGCCGTCCTGGAACACGTAACCGATGCGGCGGCGATGGGTCGGCATGTCGACGCCTGCCGCGCTGTCGAAGACCGGGTCGCCGTCGATGGCGATGCGGCCGCGGTCGGGTTTCATGAGGCCGGCGATCATGCCGATGAGGCTGGTCTTGCCGGAACCCGACGGCCCGAACAGCGCGGTCACGCCACCGGCGCATTCGAACTTCGCGCTCAGCACGAAGTCTCCGAGTTTCTTGTCGGCGTCGACGGCCAGCATCCTAGACGCCGTGGACGCGGGCGCCGGCGCGCCGCCCGAACCATTCCGAGACGATGAGCGCGACCAGCGAAATAACGACGGCGACGACGACCAGCTTGAAGGCCTGCGCGTCCCCGCCGGGCACCTGGGTGAGCGTATAGATCGCCGCCGAGATAGTTTGCGTCTCGCCGGGGATGTTGGAGACGAAGGTGATGGTGGCGCCGAATTCGCCGAGCGCGCGGGCAAAGGCGAGCACCGCGCCGGCGATGATGCCGGGCAGCGCCAGCGGCAGCGTCACCGTGGCGATGGTCCAAGCCTTGTCGGCGCCAAGGGTCGCAGCGGCGTCCTCGAATTTGCGGTCGACCGCCTCGATGGACAGCCGGATCGCCCCGACCATCAGCGGAAAGGCCATCACGCCGCAGGCGAGCGCCGCGCCGGTCCAGCGAAAGGCGAAGACGATGCCCATATTGGCGAGCGCCTCGCCGAACAGGCCCTTGCGGCCGAAGGCGATCAGCAGCAGGTAGCCGGTGACGACCGGCGGCAGCACCAGCGGCAGGTAAATCACGGCGTTGAGCAGCGTCTTGCCGTAGAAGTCCTTGCGCGCCAGCAGCCAGGCGACGGCAATGCCGAAAGGCAGCGAGACCGCGGTGGCGACGGTCGCTACGCGCAGCGATAGGGCAACCGCGGTCCATTCCTGGGATGAAAGGTCGAGCATTCGCTGGTCAGGACACCGGCTTGATCAGGAAGCTGAAGCCGTACTTCTCGAACACGGCCTTGGCGGCGCTGCCGCGCAGGAATTGCAGATATTTCGCCGCGTCCGCCTTGGCGTTCGCCGTCGCCGCCACCGGATAGGTCACCGGCGGATAGCTGCCGTCGGGGAAGATGCCGACGATCTTCACCTTCGGTTCGATCTTGGCGTCGGTCTCGTAGACGATGCCGATCGGCGTCTCGCCGCGGGCGACGAAGGCGAGCGTTGCCCGCACGTTTTCGGCCTGCGCCAGCTTCGGCTCCGCCGCCGCCCAGGAGCCGAGCTTCTCCAGCGCCGCCTTGGCGTAGAGGCCGGCCGGCACCGCCTTGACGTCGGCGACCGCGATGCGGCCATCGCCGGCGAGCTTGGCGATGTCGAAGCCCTGCGCGATCGTCACGTCGGCCAACTTCGAGTCCTTGCCGGCGATCAGCACAAGCTTGTTGCCGAGCAGGTTGTAGCGGCTGTCGGCCTTGATCAGGTTCTTGCCGGCGACGTAGTCCATCCAGTTGAGGTCGGCGGAAATAAAGACATCGGCCGGCGCGCCGGATTCCATCTGCTTGGCCAGCGCCGAGCTTGCCGCATAGCTCGCGGTCACCTTGACGCCCGTCGCTTTGGTGAAAGCCGTATCGACGTCGTCGAGCGCGTTCTTGAGCGAGGCGGCGGCAAAGACGGTGATGCTCTCCTGCGCCGTTGCGAGCGGTGGCGCGAGGATAAGCGTGGCGAATAGTCCAAGGCTGGCAGCGAGCCGTGCAAACATGGCGGTTCTCCTCGGGCGCGAACAAGGCGCCGGGCCGGCGTCAAACTTCTTTGGGGTCGACCGCGCCGGAACCGCCGTTCCGCCGGCGCAGCGCACGCACAGTGCGCCGCGGGTCACTCGGCCAAGCCTAGCAAGTCCCTCGGACCAAGGTAAAGTCTGCTTCCAGGGGGAAACAAAATGACTAGTCCATCGCCCATCGACGGCGAATTCGATTACATCATCGTCGGCGCCGGTTCGGCCGGCTGCGTGCTGGCCAACCGCCTGTCGGCCAATCCGCGCAACCGCGTGCTGCTGCTGGAAGCCGGCGGGCGTGACAACTGGATCTGGTACCACATTCCCGCCGGCTACCTGTTCGCCATCGGCAATCCGCGCTCGGATTGGATGTTCAAGACCGAGCCGCAGCCGGGGCTCAACGGCCGCAGCCTCAATTATCCGCGCGGCAAGGTGATCGGCGGCTCCTCCGCCATCAACGCCATGGTCTATATGCGCGGGCAGGCCGGCGACTATGACCATTGGCGTCAGCTCGGCCTGCCGGGCTGGTCGTGGGACGACGTGAAGCCCTTGTTCAGGAAGCAGGTTGATCATTTTCTTGGCGACAGCGAGCATCATCGCGCCGGCGGCGAATGGCGCGTGGAATTTCCGCGGCTCTCCTGGGACATCATCGACGCCTGGCGCGACGCCGCCGAGCAATACGGCATCCCCAAGATTGCCGACTTCAACACCGGCAACAACGAGGGCTCGTGCTACTTCCACGTCAACCAGAAGCGCGGCCGCCGCTGGTCGGCGGCGCGCGGCTTCCTCAAGCCGGTGCTCGGCCGGCAGAACCTGCGGCTGGAAACCGGCTGTTTGGTCGAGGGGCTCTTGTTCGACGGCAAGCGCGCGAGCGGCGTGCGCTGGCGGCAGAACTGCGAAACGCGGTCAGCGCGTTGCCGCGGCGAGGTGATCCTGGCCGCGGGTTCGCTCGGCTCGCCGCAGATCATGATGCTGTCCGGCATCGGGCCGGCGGCAGACCTTGCGCAACTCGGCATCGCCTCGCTTCTCGACCGGCCGGGCGTCGGCGCCAATCTACACGACCATCTGCAATTGCGCATGATCTACAAGGTCAGCGGCATCAGGACGCTGAACGAGATGTATTCTTCGCTGATCCAGCGCGGCTGGATGGGCGTGAACTACGCGCTGTTCCGCCGTGGCCCGCTGACCATGGCGCCGTCGCAGCTCGGCGCCTTCACCAAGTCCGATCCGTCAAAGGACCGCGCCGACCTGCAGTATCACATCCAGCCGCTGTCGCTCGACAAGTTCGGCGATCCGCTGCACCCGTTCCCGGCCTTCACCGCGAGCGTCGCCAATGTGCGGCCGACCAGCCGCGGCTGGCTGAAGCTGAAATCGAAGGACCCGGCGGCCGCGCCGCTCATTTATCCGAATTACCTGGCGACGCCGGAGGACAAGCACGTCGCCGCCGAATCGATCCGCATCACGCGGCGGATTTCGGCGCAGCCGGCGCTCAAGCCCTATGCGCCGCAGGAATATTTGCCGGGCCCGCGGGTGGCGGACGACGACGAGGCGGCGCTGGTAAAGGCTGCCGGCGATATCGGCACCACGATCTTCCATCCGGTCGGCACCGCGCGGATGGGGCGGGCCGAGGACCCCAACGCCGTGGTCGATGCGCGGCTGCGCGTCATCGGCATCGATCGCTTGCGCGTGGTCGATGCCTCGGTGATGCCGTCGATCACCTCGGGCAACACCAATTCGCCGACCATGATGATCGCGGAAAAGGGGGCCGAGATGATTCTGGAGGATGGGAATCGCTAACGCGCGCCAATCACCTACTCCGTTCGTCCCCGCGGAAGCGGGGACCCAGCAAAGCCACAATCCGCTGCCAAAGAACGGGGTTCCCGCTTCCGCGGGAACGAACGGTGTTCGTCGCGGCGTCTTGAAATTCTACGGCAGTGCCTTGAGATGCCGGATCGGGCGGCCCGGGGCGATGGCCTGCGCCGCGGCGACGATGGCGTTGGCATCGATGCCGTAATGCTCGTAGAGCTCGGCGAGCGAGCCGGTCTGGCCGAAATGCTCGACGCCGAGCGCGCGTGTACGGTGGCCGTTGACGGCCCCGAGCCAGGCGAGCGTCGCCGGGTGGCCGTCGAGCACGCTGACCATGCCGCAATGTGGCGGCACTTCGGCCAGCAGCCGCTCGATATGCGAGCGCGCATGCACCAGCCCGCGCTCGCGCGCCCGCTGCGCCGCGGTCCAGCCGGCATTGAGCCGGTCGGCGGAGGTCACCGCCAGCAGCCCGACATCGCGGCGGTCTTCCGCCATGAGGCCCACGGCCTCGATCGCCTCGGGGGCGATGGCGCCGGTATAGGCGACGATAACCTGGCAGTTCGGCCCCGGCTTGCGCATCCAGTAGGCGCCGTCGACGATTTGCTGGCGCAGCTCGTCGGTCATGGCGCGCTGGATCTGCTCGATCGGCCGCGTCGACAGCCGCAGGTAAACCGAGCCGCCGGTCTCGTCGCGCAACCATGTGCGCTCCGGAGCGCGGCCAGCAAAAGTGGAATCCGGTTTTGCGTCCGGCCGCGCGACCAACGAAGCCTCCACCTCGCCGCCGTCCTTCTGCATATAGGCGAAGGCGAAAGCCATGATGACGGCGAGCTCGTCGACATAGGCCGGCTCGAACGACGCCAGCCCGTCCTGCGCCAGGCCGATCAGCGGCTCGGCGATCGACTGATGCGCGCCGCCTTCGCCGGCGAGCGTAATGCCGGACGGCGTCGCCACCACCATGAAGCGGGCGTCCTGGTAGCAGGCGTAATTCAACGCATCGAGGCCGCGGGCGATGAACGGATCGTAGAGCGTGCCGATCGGCAGCAGC
>DATJYA010000484.1:0-4070 GCA_035499835.1 Pseudolabrys sp. | reverse complement strand
CGCTCGACCGCGAAGTCGATGACGTGCTGGCGACCTTGTCGGATGGCCCGCTGATCTTCAATCTCGGCCACGGTATCCTGCCGGCGACGCCGGTTGCGCATGTCGAACGCATGCTCAAACGGGTCCGCGGAGGCTGAGCATGTATCCCTGGTTCGTCGCCCTGCACATCATCGCCGTCATCTCCTGGATGGCGGGGCTGCTCTATCTGCCGCGGCTGTTCGTCTATCACGCCATGAGCAAACCGGGCTCCGAGCAGTCGGAAACCTTCAAGGTGATGGAGCGGCGGCTGCTCAGGTTCATCATGCTGCCGGCGATGATCGTCAGCTGGATCTTCGGCCTGATCCTCGCGGTGCAGGGGCATTGGTTCGGCGTCATCTGGTTCGACATCAAATTCGCGCTGGTGCTGGCGATGAGCGCGCTGCACGGCCTGCTTGGCCGCTGGACCAGGGACTTCGCCCTCGACCGCAATACGCGCAGCCACAAATTCTATCGTGTTGTCAATGAGGTACCGACCGTGCTGATGATCGCCATCGTCATCCTGGCGGTTGTCAAACCGTTCTAAAGACAACGCAATATTCACCGCGCTGCGCGTTGCCTCTTGCACGGAAAGCGAACGCCACTTATCTTGTTGGTATCCCACCGAACGCAGGCGGATGCAGTCGCGTTCCGGCTCCATGGTTCGGGCCGGTCGCAGCATCGGGTTCCGGGCTCTTTTTCCAAAATCGTCCTCGTGACCCCAGACCTGCGGCCTCTCTCAAGTTAACCGGCTACCGCCAGAGTCTCCTCATATGCAGGACTCCCCAATTCTCTCAGGAAATAACGCCCCAATGCGGGAAATGAAACTACAGGACCTCAAGTCCAAAACTCCCCCCGAACTTGTCGCCTTTGCCGAAGAGCATCAGGTCGAGAACGCCAGCACCATGCGCAAGCAGGAGCTGATGTTCGCGATCCTCAAGCAACTCGCCGCGCAAGAGGTCGACATCATCGGCGAAGGCGTCGTCGAGGTTCTCTCCGACGGCTTCGGCTTCCTCCGTTCTCCCGAATCGAACTACCTGTCCGGTCCCGACGACATCTACGTCTCGCCTTCGCAGATCCGCCGCTTCGGCCTGCGCACCGGCGACACCGTCGAAGGCCACATCCGCTCTCCCAAAGAAGGCGAGCGTTACTTCGCGCTGCTCAAGGTCAACACCATCAATTTCGAGGACCCGGAAAAAGCGCGCCACAAGGTCAATTTCGACAACCTGACGCCGCTCTATCCCGACGAGCGGCTGAAGATGGAGCACGAGGATCCGACCAAGAAGGATCTCTCTCCGCGCGTCATCGACATCGTCGCGCCCATCGGCAAGGGCCAGCGCGCGCTCATCGTTTCGCCGCCGCGCACCGGCAAGACCGTGCTGCTGCAGAACATCGCGCACGCCATCACCGCCAATCACCCGGAATGCTACCTGATCGTGCTCTTGATCGACGAGCGGCCGGAAGAAGTCACCGACATGCAGCGCTCGGTGAAGGGCGAGGTTGTCTCCTCGACCTTCGACGAACCGGCCTCGCGGCACGTGCAGGTCGCGGAAATGGTGATCGAGAAGGCCAAGCGCCTGGTCGAGCATCAGCGCGACGTGGTGATCCTGCTCGACTCGATCACCCGCCTCGGCCGCGCCTACAACACCGTGGTGCCGTCCTCCGGCAAGGTGCTCACCGGCGGCGTCGACGCCAACGCGCTGCAGCGGCCGAAACGCTTCTTCGGCGCCGCGCGCAACATCGAGGAAGGCGGCTCGCTCACCATCATCGCCACGGCGCTGATCGACACCGGCAGCCGCATGGACGAAGTGATCTTCGAAGAGTTCAAGGGCACCGGCAACTCCGAGCTCATCCTCGACCGCAAGGTCGCCGACAAGCGCACCTTCCCGGCCATGGACATCACCCGCTCCGGCACGCGCAAGGAAGAGTTGCTCACCGATCCGGCGATCCTCAAGAAGATGTACGTGCTCCGCCGCATCCTCAATCCGATGGGCACGATGGACGCCATCGACTTCCTGCTCGACAAGCTGCGCAACACCAAGAACAACGCCGAGTTCTTCGAGAGCATGAATACCTGAGCAGGCTCACGATCTTCGGACATAAAAAATCGCCCGCTTCACGCGGGCGATTTCTTTTTGCCGACGCGCTTGGGCACTAGCGGGCGTTCCACCCGCTGCTGAACAGGCGCTTGTCGATTTCGCGCTCGATGCTGTCGGTCAGGCGATGGCCGCTGCGCGCGAGATAGGCTTCGACGTCGCGTTGGGCCTGGCGCTGGCGGTTCTCGAACACGGCATCGAACAGGCGGGCGAGCAAGCCCGGCTGCGGCACGGCTTTGGACGCAACCGGCCGGCGGTAGGGCGTGATATCGCGTTGGAATTCGGTCGGACGGGCTACATGGGTCATGGTCGGTCTCCCGTGGTCGGAGGCCTTCTCGCGCTTGAGCAGGCCTCATTTGTCGACCTCAATCTCGTCCCGATTTATGCAATTGACAAAGGATAAGCTCTCAGCCGATAGTTGAGCAATTCTCATGTATTCGACGATGCCCCCGCTGTCGGCTTTGCGCGCCTTCGAGGCCGCGGCGCGCCATTTGAGCCTGACGCTGGCCGCGCGCGAGCTCAACGTGACGGCGGGCGCGCTCAGCCATCAGATCCGCGGCCTGGAAGACTTCCTCGGCATGAAGCTGTTCGAGCGCCGGGTTCGTTCGATCGCGCTGACCACCGCCGGCAAGCAGCTCTATCCCGGCTTGCAGACCGGCTTCGCGCAAATCCGCGAAGCGGTCGAAAGTCTCGATACGTCACATGGCGCGCACGTGCTCGTGGCGAGCACGTCGCCGGGGCTGACATCGAAATGGCTGGCGCCGCGGCTCTATCGTTTCGGCGCCGCCTATCCGGATATCGATGTGCGCATTTCATCGACGTCGGCCAATGCCAACTTCGCCACCGACGGGATCGATCTCGCCGTCCGCAACATGCCGGCCGATCCGCCACCCGATTCCGCGCTGGAGTTCGAGAAGCTCGTCGACGTCACCTACGTTCCGGTTTGCAGTCCGCGCCTGCTGGAAAAATACGGACCGGTGAAAGACGCGCGGGCGCTGGCGCGGCTGCCGCTGATCCACGACGAATCGCTGTCGGCGCGCGGCGCGAGCCCGAATTGGAGCGACTGGTTCAAGGCCGCCGGCGTCGACAATGTCGATCTGCGGCGCGGTCTCCGCTTCAGCAGCGCCGACCATGCGCTCGATGCCGCCGGCGAAGGCGCCGGCGTCCTGCTCTCGCACGACATCCTGGCGTATGACGGCCTGCGCACGGGCCGGTTGGTCATTCCGGTGAAATTGGCGCTGCCGGCCGGCCGCACCTTCAGCCTGGTGTGGGCGAAGGGCCGCATGCCAAGCGCCGCCGCGGAAAGTTTCCGGCGCTGGATCAAGAGCGAAGCCGACGCACTCGACTGGCGCGAGATCAGAGAGCGGCGCAGCACCGCCCGACGCTGATGGTTTCGCTAGCGCCTAAACTTTGTGCGCGTTTGCCCTTATTTCATGCGGGTTTTTCGCACGTGCGAAAGGAATTGGAAACCAGATTTAGGCGAGGTTAGCCGGCGGTAATATCGTCCGAGCTGGAAATGCCCCCGCCCAAGCGCCCGCTTTTCCGGCGACCCGCGATGTGGATTGCGGTGCCGGTCTTCGCCGTCGCGGCTCTCGCGGTCGCCATTTCGCTCGGCAATGCCTTCATCGGTCTCGCCGTCGCCGCGCTCGGCGCGCTTGCCGTCGGCGGCTTTGCCGATGGCCGGCTGCGCCGCATCATCGCCTCCATCGACCGCATCGCCGCCGGCGACCGCTATACCAGCCTACCCGTCGCCGTCGGCGACGGCGCCGTGCAAAAATTCGCCGGCACGGCGGAAACCATCCGCGCCGCGCTGATCAAGGCCGACACGCTCGCCGTCGATCAATTGCGCCGCGAGACCGAGGCGCGGCTGCATCATGCCGGCCGGCTGTTCTTCACCGGAAGCTTCCGCCGCGCCGTGCACGAAGTCGTCGATGCCTTCACCAGCGCCGGCGAGCGCAT
>DATJYA010000483.1:0-8235 GCA_035499835.1 Pseudolabrys sp. | reverse complement strand
ACCGGCAGGCCGGTCGCGCCGGCGATGGCGTCGCGGGTGAAGGTGCTGGGCACCCAGATCTCATGCACAAAGCGAAAGCCCCGGGCCCACAGCGGCGGCAGCTTCGGCAATTCCCAGGCCCAATAGCCGATGACGCGGCGGCCATGAATGCGCGCGCGGCCGAGCGCCCACAGCGCGTGCGCCATGTAAGGCGCGTTGTGGTGCACGATCAGCGTGCCGTTCCCGGGAGCGAGGTCGCGGCGCGCGGTTTCGGTGAATTCGGCTTGACCGAAGGCGCCGCTGAGATCGAAAGCCGCCGGAGCAAGGCCCGCCCCGTCAAGCGCGGCGTAGGCCAGCCGCGCGCCTTCGCCGATGCCGCTGGCGGTGGAGAAAAGCCCGGCAATGGCCACGGGAAGGCCGCCGCGTGCGTCGCGGTCAGGGAGCGGAGCGATCGCCTGCGTGATGCTGCTCTGAATCTGGATGCGCGTGCGCAGCGGCACCTGCCGCCACAGCCGGCGCAACGGGCCGACCGGCGGGCTTTGCCGCGGTAGCGAGTCAAGCAGTGCTGACATAGGCCACTCCGCTAGGCATCAATATTCGGCTTTGGCGCGTCTGCTTCAGCGTGGCGGCGGCCAGCCCCCAGATCATGCCGAGAAGAAGGTAGAAATGCCGCCAGTGGTCGGTGTCGATGACGAAGCCTTCGAGCACCTCGCCGACGAAAGCGGCGAATGCCGCGATCAGGTAGGGCTGCCACGGCGTGCGTGCGAGCACGGTGCGCAACCCGACCCAAAGGGTCGACAGCAGCAGGACGATATAGGTCATGCCGCCGATCCAACCGTAGACGATGAAGGCCTGCAGATAGACGTTGTGCTGCTGCAGGCCGTAGACGCGGGCGAATTCGAACGGCCCCATGCCGTTGAACAGATTGAGCACCACCGAAAGCGCCAGCCGCTGCAACTCGAAACGGCCGCCTTCGCCGACATCGTAATACTGGATGAGCTGGGCACGCTGCTCGAACATGCTGCGGATCGACTCGAACGAAAGCAGAATGACGATAAACGCCGCGGCTGCCGAAAGACCGATGGCGCTGAGGGTAAAGATGCGGCCGCGGGCGCGCTGCGTCGGCGCCGTGAGGAAGGTCAGCGCCAGCATGACCGCGCCGGAGACGGCAAAATGAAACCAGGCGCCGCGGGAAAAGCTCAGCAGTATGCCGACCAGAAGAATGCCGGTGATGACGATGTCCTTGATGCCGATGTGTCGTGCGATCATGCGTTCGATCACGACCAGCGCCGGCCAGATCAGGAAGGGGCCGAAGACGTTGGGGTCCTTGAAGGCGCCGAGGGCGCGGTCGAAGGTGGCGAACAGCTCGTGAGCGCGCGGGAACAGGCTGAAATAGCCGGCGATACCGGCAAGTGAAATGAGTGTTGCGGTCGCGATATAGGCGATGCGCACCGTGACGAGACGCGCCATGGTGTTGCTCGCGAACAGGCTGGCAAACAACATGGCGGCGACGGCGAGATAGATCGAGGTGCCGGTGTACTGGATCGCCTTTTCCTCGGCGGGCACGTTGAGCAGCGACATCAGGCCGGCGACGTTCCAGATCAGCAGCAAGAGGAGCGGCAGCGCCAGCAGCCGTTCGAAGCGCACGCCGGCGATGAGGCTGGCGACCAGCAGCAGGGCCATCAGCGCGTCATGCGGCGACGGCTCGATGAAGGCGACCGAACTGGCCAGCACGGTGACGAACAGCACCATCAGCAGGATGCGCTCGTGGAAGGTTGCCGACAGCGCCGGCGCAATCGGTGCCGCGGCAACCGGCAAACGGGGCGCCATGTCGGCCGCGGCGATCAATAGGCGTGCTCGGTCTTGAGCAGCGCGAAGGGCGTTTGCGCCACAATGTAGAGATCGAGCAGCACCGACCAGTTTTCGATGTAGTAGAGGTCGTGCTCGACGCGCTGCTGGATTTTCTCCTGCGTATTGGTCTCGCCGCGCCAGCCGTTGATCTGCGCCCAGCCGGTGATGCCGGGCTTGACCTTGTGGCGGGCATAATAACCGTCGACGGCCTCGTCATAGAGCCGGGCTTCCGCCTTGGCGTTGACGGCGTGCGGGCGCGGGCCAACCAGCGACAGATTGCCTTTGAAGACGACGTTGAACAGCTGCGGCAGCTCGTCGAGGCTTGCCTTGCGGATGATACGGCCGACGCGGGTGACGCGCGGGTCGTCCCTGGTGACGAGCCTCGATGCGGTGGCGTCGGCTGCGTCGGCATACATCGAGCGGAACTTGTAGACTTCGATGAGGTCGTTGTTGAACCCGTAGCGCCTCTGCTTGAAGAGGACCGGTCCGCGGCTGTCGAGCTTGATCGCCACCGCGATCGCCGCCATCACCGGCAGCGCCAGCAGCAGCAGCGCGCTGCCGACGATTTTGTCGAACAGCCACTTCATCACCACGTCCCAGTCGGCGATCGGACGGTCGAACACGTCGATCACCGGCACGTCGCCGATGTAGGAATAGGTACGCGGGCGGAAGCGCAGCTTGTTGGTATGGGCGGCGAGGCGAATGTCGAGCGGCAGCACCCACAGTTTCTTCAGCATCTGCAGGATGCGGTCTTCCGCCGAGATCGGCAGGGAGAAAATGACGAGGTCGACGCGGGTGCGGCGGCCGAATTCCACCAGGTCGTCGACGCTGCCGAGCTTGCGGTAGCCGGCGGTTTCGGCGCTGCCGCGTGCGTCGCTGCGGTCGTCGAACAGGCCGATGATTTCGATGCCGGAATCCTTCTGCCGCCGCAGGTCCTCGATCACCTCGGCGCCGATTTCGCCGCCGCCGACGACGACGGTGCGGCGGGTGAGGCGGCCTTCACGCGTCCATTTGCGCACCAGCAGGAACAGGACGCGGCGCGACGCGATCAGCGCGACCAGCCCGATCACGTAATAGGCGCCCAGCCAGACGCGCGAATACAACAGGCCGGCCTTGGCGAAGAACGAGCCGCTGATAACAATGAGGAACACGACCGACCAGGCCGATGCGAGCCGCATGTACTGCTTCTCGTGGCCGCGGAAGGCCTGCACCTGGTAGATGTCGGCGGTCTGGAAGGCCAGCATCGACAGCGTGGCGATGACGAAGACGGCCACGAGATAGCGCCAGATCAGTGCCTCGCCCGACGGCAAATAGAGCGCGTAGAGCGCGATGCCGACCACGAAGATCAGTGCGAATTCGGCCATGCGCACGAAGCCCGCGAGCACGATCGGGGACATCGGCGGCGCCGACGGCTTGCGCGCGACCGCCAGTGCTTCGGGCGACAAATGCGATTGCACCCGCTTGCCCGGCACAGAGTGCAGCCGTTCAAGCATCGCGGCGGCGCCGGCAACGCTGATAACGGGTCGGGTGTCCATGTCAGTCATGGCAAACGCATCAAACGGCCGCCCGCGAGCCTCGACGCGGTTGGCAGGGTTCGTCCCTAATTCACGGAAATGTCTAGGGAAAGATTGTCAAAAAAGGCTTAGCGGCATGCTCAAAAAAGACTTAGCGCCGGCCGGCCTTATGCAGGACTTGCAGCGCGCCCGCATAGGCCGAGAGCACCCCATCGACCATGCTTTCGACCGAAAATGAGGCCGCGACCCGTTGCCGTAGTTTCTGGGCGGTATCGACGGCTTCCTCGGGGTGATCGAGCGCCCTGCGAATAGCCCGAGCAAGCCCCGGAGCATCAAGGGCAGGCACCAGAACACCCGACAAAGGCCCGAAGATCTCCGGGATGCCGCCGACCTTGGTGGTGATCAGCGGCTTGCCGGCTGCGGCGGCCTCGAGCACCACATAGGGCAGGGACTCGGCCCGGCTCGGCGCCACCATGACCCAGCCCAGCGCCAGTGCGTCGCGCGCCGGCATCGCCGGCAGGAACCGGACGGCGCGGGCAAGACCGTTGCGCTCGACCTGCGCCTGCAACGCGCTGCGGTCGGGGCCATCGCCGACGAAAGTCGACGTCACCGCACGGCCCTCCCGGTGCAGCAGCGCGATGGCGTCGATCAGGATGTCGATGCCTTTGACCGGGCGCAGTTCGCCGATGAACATCAGATCGGTGGCGTCGGGTCGCAGCGCGATCGGCTCAAATTCGGCACGGGAGACGCCATTGTGCACGACGCGCACCAGGCCACGCGGATCGCCGATTTTGCGGCGGAAAATGCCCTCGCTATAGGCACTTTCAAACAGGAACAGGTCGCCGCGCAGCATCAGCAGGCGCTCGGTGGCGAGGTAAAATCGTCCGGCCAGGCTCTCATGGCCGAACAGCAGGCTGCCGCCATGCGGGGTATAGGCGCGCACCGCGCGCTTGGCGCCAACGACCAGCCGCGCATAGGCGCCGCCTTTGGCGCCGTGGCCGTGCACGACGTCGGCGCCGGTCTCGGCGACGCGGCGTATGACGTGGCCGAGCGCGAGAAAATCGCCCGGATTGGCGTGCCGCCGCATCGGAAAGCGGGTCAGGCCAAGCGCGAGTTCCGGTTTCAAGAGATGCAGCGCCTCCTCGCCGCGCGTGCCCCCGGTCAGGCTGTCGGCGATGATGCCGACGCGGTGGCCGCGTGCGACCTGGGCGCGCGTCAGGTCCAGCACGTGGCGGAACAGGCCGCCGACCGGCGCGCGGAAGACGTGGAGAATATTGATGGACTCCATCGCGCCGGATTAGGGGGCGGGAGGGTTAACAAAATCTCACTTACGCGCGACCGCGAACGGGAAATTAACGCGAGGGAAACCATAACGATCTCTAATCACGGCGCCGCCACAGAGTCGCGTCTGGAGTTCGCAATGTTGTTTGGCAAGTCGAAAGCGTCTTCTGCGACCACGGCCCCGGTTCAGGCGCCCGCTCCAACGCCGGTGCGGTCCCCGATCGCCAATATGGGTGAGCCGGACATGCAGGCGCTCGGCCGCGCGCTGTGGCAGGCGAAGGGCAGAATTCTTGCGTTCACGCTGATCGCTGGGGCCATCGCTTTCATCATCGTCAACGCCATCACGCCGCGCTACCGCTCGGAAGCGCGGCTGCTGCTGGACGCGCGCGAGAACGTGTTTCTGCGCGCCGAGGCCGACAAGAACACGACGAATAACGCGATCGATCCGGAGGCGGTGACCAGCCAGATCCAGGTCGTGCTGTCGCGCGATCTGGCGCGCCAGGTGATCAAGAAGGAGGGGCTTGCCGACAAGCCGGAATTCGATCCGGCGGCGGGCCATTCGCTGTTGCGCACGCTGCTCAGTCTGGTCGGCATCGGCCGCGACCCGAGCACGATGTCGAAGGAAGAGCGCACGCTCGAATCCTACTACGACCGGCTCAACGTCTATGCGATCGAGAAGTCGCGGGTGATCGCCATTGATTTCTCCTCCGCCGATCCCGAACTTGCCGCCCGTGTCGCCAACGACGTGGCCGAAACCTATCTCAAGATGCAGCAAACGGCGACGCAGGATCAGACCCGCGCCGCCGGCGCCTGGCTCGCCGGGGAAATCGCGGATCTGCGCGCCAAGGTGGCCGAGGCGGAAGCCAAGGTCGACGACTACCGCGCCAAGGTGAATCTCTTTTCCGGCTCCAACAATACCTCGCTGCCGACGCAGCAGCTCACCGAGATCAATTCGCAGATCGCGGCGGCGCGCGGGCAAAAGGCCGATCTGGAGGCGCGGGCGAAGCAATTGCGCGAGCTGATCCGCTCGGGCAAGCCGATTGAATCGTCCGACATCGCCAATTCCGAAGCGATGCGCCGCCTGATCGAGCAGCGCATGGTCTTGCGCTCGCAGCTCGCCGAGCAGTCGACCACGCTGCTGGATCAGCATCCGCGCATCAAGGAGCTCAAGGCGCAGATTGCCGAATCCGACCGGCAGATCAGAAACGAGGGCGAGCGGCTCGCCCACCAGCTCGACAACGACGCCAAGCTCGCCGGCGACCGGCTGGAGACGCTGAGCGCGAGCCTCGATCAGGTCAAAAAGCTCGCCTCGCAGAACAACGAGCAGGACGTGCAATTGCGTGCGCTCGAACGCGACGCCAAGACCGAGCGCGATCTGTTGGAGAACTATCTCGCCAAATACCGCGAGGCGTCGGCCCGCGACAATATCAACGCCGCGCCGCCGGAGGCGCGCATCATCTCGCGCGCCAGCCCCTCGCTGAAGCCCGATTATCCGAAGAAGGTGCCGACGGTGCTGATCGCGGCCTTCGCCGCCTTTGCGCTGTCGGCGGGCTTCACCGTGACCGGGACGCTTCTTGCGTCCGCCGCAACGCCTTATGGTTCCGCCTTCGCCCGGCCGGCGTTCGCGACGCCGACGGCCCTTGGGCCGACGCTGGCGGCCATGCTGCGCGCGCCGTTCGCGTCTTCGGCGGCGTCAGCCATGCCCGCGCCGGCGATGAAGATGCCGGTCAGCAGCTTGGAGCAGATCGCCCGCGGTCTGCGGGTGGCCGGGGAGGCGGGGCACCGCGTCACCGTCATCGGCGCCATGCGCAATGCCGGCACGACTTACGCCGCGATTTCGCTCGCCCGCGCTCTGGTGGAAGACGGCAGCGTCGTGCTGGTGGATTTTGCCTTCGCTTCGCCCAACCTTTCGGCGGCCTCGAGCGAACCGGAGGCGCCGGGCCTTGCCGAGTTGATCCGGGGCGCCGCCTCATTCGGCGACATCATCACCGGCGATCAATATTCCAACTTGCATATCGTCGCCGCCGGTCATGTCAGCGGTGACGCGGCGGCGCTGACGGCATCGCCGCTGCTCGCAACAGTGATCGAGGCGCTGGCGCGCAGCTACGATCACGTGGTGATCGACGCCGGCAGCGTGCCCGATGCGGCGCTCGGGTGTTTGGCGCCGCTGGCGCCGAGGGCCGTGCTCGTTGCCGCCGATCCTTCGGCTTCGGCAACGCGCGCCGCGCGCGAGGCGCTGACGGCAGCGGGCTTTACCGACGTCACGCTGCTGGCGGGTGGACCGCAGGCCGTCGCCGCCTAGCGGGCGGCGGCAAACTTCGCGCGCAATCGCCGTATCGCCCGCACGGTCGACCACAGCAGCGCGTGCTGCTTGATCGTGCGCTTTCCGGCCTCGAGCAAGACAGCCAGCGCTGCAAGCATGCGCCCCGCGGGAGACAGCGGCAGGAAACTGTCGAACAACGGCTCGGCGTCGCCGCAGAACAGATGCTTGTAATGCGCTTCGCCTATGCCGAGGTCGAATGTCTTGAGGCCACGCTCGCAGCAGCGGCGCACCAGGTTGACGAGAAGTTGTTCGCCCGGGCTTTCGATGGCGTAGCGGCCCTCGGTGATCGAGTTGAACATGCCGCAGAAGCGGCCGTCGCCGACGATGCCGCCCATGGTGGCGACGATGATGTCGTCGACCGACAGGGCGTAGAGCTCGATCAGCGGATTGCCGTCGGCGAGCCGCTCGGCGACCGCGGCCTCGATGAAGCGACGCACCTCCGCCTCGGCGAAGGCATCGGCGACGCCGATGCGCCGCATGCGCGCGCTTTTCTGCTTGAAGAAGGCATCGAGCACGCGATGGGCCTGCGCCGCGCTTTCTGCGCGCTCGAGGCGCACGGCTCCGAAGCCTGCGAGCGTGCGCTCCTTCTTGCGCATTTTCTTGCGCGCGGCGGCGCCGGTGCGCGCGCGCAGCAGCGCCTCGAAGTCGGAGGCGAGCGCCCCGGAAAATCCGAGATTGGCGGCGCGCTGATGCGGCAGCAGCGCGAAGGGATTGGTCGTGCCGTCCCAGGTCAACGACTGGTTGCGCAGCATCAATAGATCGGCGCGGCCGGCAAGGCTCTTGAGCACCGCGCGCAGCGTGTCGGCGCCGACGGCAGCAATGCAATCGCGCCGCCACAGGCCCATGTTGAAATTGGCGTGCTTGCCGCCGAGAAATTCGACGACCGTCCAGCGCCCGAGCGGCCTGCGACCAAGCGGAAGCAGGAACAGCGGCGTGCCGATGGCGTCGAAGCCGACGACGATGAACGGGGTGAAGCCCGCCTCGGCGCCGACATGGCGCTGCCAGAGCGCGAGGAAATCGTAGCGCTGATAGGGCGTGGCCAGCGTTTCGGCACGCTCCAGCGCCCGCCAGTGCGGCTCGGCGCTGGTCATGTCGTCGAAAACCTCGATGCGCGCGATGCGGCCGGCGAGTGCCGGCAAGGGCCGATGCTCGCTGGTCACGGTGCGCAAGGCGACGACGTTCATGGCGCGCGGGGGCAAGATGGTTAAGGCTGGGCGGAGCCTCGCAAAGATTTATCAATAAAGAGTTGGAATATTGGGGCGATTTGGCTCGGGATTTAAAAGCTTG
>DATJYA010000482.1:0-5748 GCA_035499835.1 Pseudolabrys sp. | reverse complement strand
CTGCTGATGCATCTGGGCATGTCCGGCTCGTTCCGCGTCGGCAAGGACGCAGCGCCGGGCACCTACTACCACGAGAAATCCAAGAGCACGGCGCACGATCACGTCGTTTTCCATCTGTCGAACGGCAAGACCGTGACCTTCAACGATCCGCGCCGCTTCGGCTCGATGAAGCTGGTGCCGCGCGCCAGGCTCGACAGCGAGCCGCTGCTGCGCGCGCTCGGGCCGGAGCCGCTCGGCAACGAATTCGACGCGGCGATGCTGGCGCGCGCCTGTGCCGGCAAAAAGACGTCGCTCAAGGCCGCCCTCAGCGATCAGCGCGTCGTCGCCGGTCTCGGCAACATCTATGTCTGCGAGGCGCTGTTTCGCGCCAAGCTGTCGCCGAAGCGGCAGGCCTCCACCATCGCCGAGCGCAACGGCAAGCCGAACGCGCGCGCGGTGGCGCTGGTTGACGCCATCAAGGCGGTGCTCGCGGATGCGATCGAGGCCGGCGGCTCCTCGCTGCGCGATCATCGCCGCGCCGACGGCTCGCTCGGCGATTTCCAGCACAATTTCCGCGTCTACGATCGCGAGGGCGAGCCCTGTCCGAACTGCAAGGGCAAGATCAAGCGCATCGTGCAGAACGGACGCTCGACCTTTTATTGTCCGAGCTGCCAGAAGTAGGGGTTAGCCGGCGCGGCGGACAGTCTTCCCCTCTCCTCTTGAGGGAGAGGGTGCCTGAGCGGAGGCGAAGCCGAGCGAGGGCGGGAGAGGGGTCGCCGCTTACCCCTCTCCCGGCTCGTGCTTCGCTATCGCTCCGCACTCGCCACCCTCTCCCTCAAGGGGAGAGGCGAAGTGGGCGTGTGGCGCGCGCATTGCCTCTTCTTGAAGCCTCGGTTACGCCATCAGCGGAAAAATTGAGAGGTTGGCCATGAGCTACCAGAACATCGTCGTCGAGACCAAAGGCCGCGTCGGCGTCATCCGCCTCAACCGGCCGGCCGCGCTCAACGCCCTCAATTCCGCGCTCAAGGCCGAACTCGCGCAGGCGATCGAGGCCTTCGACGCTGACGCCAATATCGGCTGCATGCTGCTCACCGGCAGCGACAAGGCCTTTGCCGCCGGCGCCGACATCAAGGAAATGGCGGAGAAGAGTTTTGCCGACGTCTATCTCGGCGATTTCGCCGGCAACTGGAACGCCGCCGCCCGCGCCCGCAAGCCGATTGTCGCGGCGGTGGCCGGTTTTGCGCTCGGCGGCGGCTGCGAGGTCGCCATGCAATGCGATCTCATCATCGCCGCCGACAATGCCAAGTTCGGCCAGCCCGAGATCAAGCTCGGCGTCATCCCCGGCATCGGCGGCACGCAGCGGCTGACGCGCGCCGTCGGCAAGGCCAAGGCGATGGATCTCGTGCTCACCGGGCGGATGATGGACGCGGCGGAAGCCGAGCGGGCTGGGCTGGTGGCGCGCGTGGTGCCGGCGGCGAGCCTCATGGACGAAGCGATGAAGGTGGCTGAAACCATCGCCAACATGTCGTTGCCCTCGGTGCTGGCGGGCAAGGAATCGGTCAACGCCTCGCAGGAGACTTCGCTGGCCGAAGGCATGCGCTTCGAACGGCGCATCTTCCATTCGCTCTTTGCCACGGAAGACCAGAAGGAAGGCATGAAGGCCTTCATCGAAAAGCGGCCGCCGGAGTGGAAGAACAGGTAGCTCCCCAGGGGCGCGGCATACTCTCTTGCCCTCTCCCTCAAGGGGAGAGGGCAAGAGAGTACGCGGCAACGCGAGTTGCTTATTTCCTCACGCAAATGACGCGCACGACCGATGCCCTCGCATCGGCGCCTTGCGCCGGCGTCGGGGCGATATCGCGCGCTTCGAGGAAGGCGCGGATCGTCTGCGCCGACACGAGCCGCACCGGCGGCAGCGCCGGTTGGGTGCTCGCCAGCACCGCGTTGCGCATCTCGGTCATGCCGAGAAACTTGCCGCTCACGTCGAGCGCCGCGGCGCCGGAAAAACCGGCCATCGGAGCCGGCTCGCGCAGCTCGATGGCGGCGCCGTCGGCGAGCCGCGCCTTGATCTCGGCGAGCGGCTTGCGGCCATCCTGCTCTTTCGGATCGGGCATGCCGACGAGCGTTACATCGCCCGGCTTCGGCGTGCCGTTGGCAAGCGGCAAGGGCGCGAGCTTGCGCGCTCCGTAGACGCGCAGCAGCGCGAGGCCGCTGTCCGGATCCTCGGCGATGCGATCGGCATCTCCGAGACCCTTGGCGACGATCACCTGGCAGCCGCGCGTGAGATTGCGGTCGGTGACGATGTCGCCGTTGCCGCTGACGATCAGCCCGGTGCCGTACTCGACCGGCTTCGCCGGCGCCGCGAACGGAGCGCTGCGCTCGGGGAAAGGCGAAAACGCGCTTGCCATCGCCACCACCACCGGCGCGACGATGCCTTCCATCATCTGGTCGTAGAGTATGGTGAAACCGCGCACCTCGCCGTCGCGCAACTGCGCCTTTACCGAGAATATCTTCAGCCCCTGCATGCCGCCGACGACGAAGTTGTCCGGGTGCAGGGCGCTGTACTCGATCTGGCGCGCGGGCCGCTTCTTCTCCTGCTCGAACAGCGCGGCGAGATCGGCGGTCTTGACGCGGAAGGTCTCGACCTGCACCTCGCCATGCGCCGAGGACCAGCGCGTGCCGCGCGCGGCGTCGCGCGCCACCGGCATTAGTTTGGTCGGCAGGCCGATGCGCACGCCGGTTGCCGGATCGGCGACGACGCTCCAGCCGTATTCCTGCTCGTGATCGTGGGCGGCGGCGATGAGATTGGCGCGCTCGGCCGCGGTCAGCTCGCCGGTGACCTTCGCCTTGCTGCGCTTCTGGTAGTTCCTGATCGCAGCCTGCATCGGATCGTCGCCGCCGCTCGAGCCGGTATAGTCGCCCGACCACAGCAGCGCCGACTGAATTGCCAGTTGCTGGTCGGCGGGGATGCCGGCGAGCGCTTCGGGCCCCGGCTCGGATTTCGCCGCGTCCGCTTTCGCCGGCTCGGGCTTGGCCACCGGTTTCTGCGGTGCGGCCCTGGCTTGCTTCCTGGCTTCCCTAGCGGCCTTGACCATGCCCGGCTTGCCCGCCGACGATGATGCCGCGGGCTTTGCAGCCGGCTTTGCTTGGGAGGCGGGCTCCTGCACCTTCGGCACAATGCCGGGCGAATCCTGCGCCCGCGCCGGAATGGCGCCTAGCACAAACGCGAGCATCGTCAGCAAGAGCGCCAAACGCATGGAATTAACGCCGCACTAACCACAATCGATGCGCCGACTTTAGCGGATCGAGCCGGTCCGGCAAACCGCGCGCGGCCGGCGCGGGCCCCGGGACACTGGCCTAAATGCCTGTAACGTCATAGCTTTAACCGTGATGCTCGATCCACAGGAATTGCAGCGCTACGCGCGCCATATCGTGCTGCGCGAGGTCGGCGGTCCCGGCCAGCAGAAGCTTAAAGCTGCGCGGGTGCTGGTGATCGGCGCCGGCGGTCTTGGCGCGCCGGTGCTGCTTTACCTCGCCGCCGCCGGGGTCGGCACGCTCGGCGTGGTCGACGACGACACGGTGTCGCTGTCGAACCTGCAGCGGCAGGTCATTTTTGCGACCGGCGACATAGGCAAGGGCAAGGCGGAACGCGCCGGCGCTGCGATCGCCGGTCTCAACCCGCACGTCAATGTCGAAACGCACGCGGTGCGGCTCACCGCCGCCAACGCGATCGACCTGATCTCCCGCTACGACATCGTCGCCGACGGCGCGGATAATTTCGCCACGCGCTATCTTGTCTCCGACGCCTGCTTCTTCGCCAGGAAGCCGCTGGTGACGGCGGCGGTCGGCACCTTCGACGGCGCGCTCACCACCATCCGCGCGCATGAGAAGCGCGCCGACGGGCGGCCTAATCCGACCTACCGCTGCCTCTTCCCGGAGCCGCCGCCGCTGGGCACGGTGCCGGCCTGCGCCGAGGCCGGCATTCTCGGTGCGCTGCCCGGCATTCTCGGCTCGATGATGGCGCTGGAAGTGATCCGCGAGATTGTCGGCTTCGGCGAAGGGCTGGTCGGGCGGCTGGCCATGATCGATACGCGCGAGATGCGCTTCGAGACGCTGAGTTATGCCTGGGACCCGAACAATCCGCTGAGTGGGGAGAGGCCGACGATCAGGGATTTGTCGGTTCATCGGTGACGTTGGCGGTGCGGCGATTTCTTCACCCTCCCCTGGAGGGGGAGGGTCGACCGCTTGAGCGCAGCGAAGGCGGTCGGGGTGAGGTGATCTCGCTGATGTTCTGATTCACCCCACCCCGCTCGCTTCGCTCGCGCCCCTCCCCCTCCAGGGGAGGGTGAGGGGCGTAAGCCTCGATCACTACAACATGCTCGGCAGCACGCGGTCGGGCGGCCGGTGGCCGTCCATGAAGGTCTTGATGTTGATGATGACCTTCTCGCCCATGTCGACGCGGCCTTCCAGCGTCGCCGAGCCCATGTGCGGCAGCAGCACCACCTTGCCTTGCTTGGCGAGCTTGACGAGCTTCGGGTTCACCGCCGGCTCGTACTCGAACACGTCGAGCCCGGCGCCGGCGATCTCGCCCGCCTCGAGCATGCGCGCCAGCGCGTTCTCGTCGATCACCTCGCCGCGCGAAGTGTTGACGATATAGGCCTCGGGCCGCAGCAATTTGAGCCGCCGCGCCGACAGCAGGTGATAGGTCGCCGGCGTGTGCGGGCAGTTCACCGAAACGATGTCCATGCGGGCGAGCATCTGGTCGAGGCTCTCCCAGTAAGTGGCGTCGAGTTCTTCCTCGATCTTCGGCGCCACCCGGCGGCGGTTGTGATAGTGGATCTGCAGGCCGAAGGCGCGGGCGCGGCGCGCCACCGCCTGGCCGATGCGCCCCATGCCGATGATGCCGAGGCGCTTGCCCCAAATACGGTGGCCGAGCATCCAGGTCGGCGTCCAGCCGGCCCAGTCCTTGTCGGCGGTAAGCACGGTGGAACCTTCGGCGAGACGGCGCGGCACCGCCAGGATCAGCGCCATGGTCATGTCGGCGGTGTCTTCGGTGAGCACGCCGGGCGTATTGGTGACGGTAATGCCGCGCTGCACTGCGCTGGCGACGTCGATATTGTCGACGCCATTGCCGAAATTGGCGATCAGCTTGAGCTGCTCGCCCGATTTGCTCAGCACCGCGTTGTCGATGCGGTCGGTCACGGTGGGCACCAGCACGTCGGCGGTTTTCACGGCTTCGGCGAGCTGCGCCGGGGTCATCGGCTTGTCGTCGGGGTTGAGGCGGGCGTCGAATAGCTCCCGCATGCGCAATTCGATGCTGTCCGGCAGCTTGCGCGTGACGACGACAACCGGCTTTTTGCCCTTAGGCATTGTGATTCGTCCCGTGCCGGCTCCCCGATTCAGGCCTCTTTAACCGTGCTCACCCAAACTATCGCGCAACCGCACCCGGATGCGCCGCAGGGCGACAGTTCCAGTCTTTTCCTATCAGATGGCCGTAACAAGACAAAGCTTTCGCGCCGTGTTCCTCCGCCTGAGCAGAGCCGTGCTCACGATCGGCTTGCTGGCGGTCGTCCCGGGACAAGCTCACGCCGCGGGCGACATCGTCACCGGCTCGGTCAGCGGCCTGCCGGTGCCGCGCTTCGTCAGCCTGAAATCGGACCGGGTCAATGTCCGCTCCGGACCCAACAAGGACCAGGAGGTGCGCTGGGTCTATACCCGCGCCGGGATGCCCGTCGAGATCACCGCCGAGTTCGAGAATTGGCGCCGCATCCG
>DATJYA010000481.1:0-5201 GCA_035499835.1 Pseudolabrys sp. | reverse complement strand
AGCACGACGTCGCCGGTCTTGATTTCCGCGCGGGCCGCCGGGCCTTTGCCGGCGATGCCGACGACCACGACCTTGTCCTCGATCTCGGTCGAATAGACGCCGAGCCAGGGCCGCGCCGGCTTGTTGACGCGGCCGAACTTGCGCAGGTCGTCGAGGATCGGCTTCAGGAGATCGATCGGCACTACCATGTTGAGATGCTCGTTCTTGCCCTCGCGCGCGCGCTCGAGCTGCAGCGACCCGATGCCGATGAGTTCGCCCTTGGCCGAGATGAGGCCGGTGCCGCCCCAGTTCGGATGCGCGGGGTAAGTGAAGATCGCTTCGTCCAGCACGTATTCCCAGTAGCCAGCGAATTCCTGCTTGGCGGCGATGCGCGCCGCAAGCGAGCGCGTGCGGCCGCCGACGCCGCCCAGCACCACGCGCTCGCCAAGTTCGGCGGCGCGCGACGAGCCGAGGGTAAGCGCCGGCAAATCGAGCCTGGCCAATGCCTGCACCAGACCGAAGCCGGTTTCCTGGTCGAAGCCGAGCGAGGTGCCTTCGACGGCGCGGCCGTCGCCGAAATGCAGCCAGATCGTTTCCGCTTCAGTGATCAGATAGCCGATGGTGAGGATGAGCCCATCGCCGATCATGACGCCATTGCCGGCGCGCTCGACGCCCAGCGTCTCCGCGGTGAAAGCGTCGGGCGGAATGATCGAGTGCAGGCCGATCACCGAGGACAGGGCGCGGTCGAGATCGTAACCGTAATCTTCCGGGCGAGGTTGCGCCGCCGGCGGCACTTTCCATTCGGTCAGCGAGGGCATGCACGGTTCCCTTCAGCCCCGCTATCTATCATAGCAGCCGGGCGCGCGAGAAGATGGCGCTGCCCACGATAAAGTGACACCTGTTTACCATGGTCCCGCTTTCAACTCTCGATCTGTCGCCGGTCAGCGCCGGCTCCAGCGGCGCGCAGGCCCTGCGCAATACGCTCGACCTCGCGCGTTTTGCCGACGCCCGCGGCTTTGCCCGTTACTGGGTGGCCGAGCATCACAATCTGCCGGCGATCGCCAGCGCCTCGCCCGACATCATGATTGGGCAGATCGCGGCAATCACCCACAATATGCGCGTCGGCTCCGGCGGCGTGATGCTGCCCAATCACGCGCCGTTGATGGTGGCCGAACGCTTCAAGCTGTTGGAGGCGCTGTTTCCCGGGCGCATCGATCTCGGCCTTGGCCGCGCGCCGGGCACCGACCCGGCGACCTCCTACGCGCTGCGCCGCCGCCAGGGCATCAGCGAGGAGGACGATTTCCTCGAACGGTTCCAGGAACTGATGCTGATCGAAAACCGCGGCTTCCCCGAGGGCCATCCGTTCCACAACGTGCGTGCCATGCCGACCGATGTCGCGCTGCCGCCGATTTTTCTGCTCGGCTCCTCCGACTACAGCGCGCAGCTTGCCGGCCAGATCGGCGCCGCCTTCTCTTTTGCCCATCACTTCGCCAATTTCGACGCCGGGGAGGCGATGCGGCTTTACCGCGACGGCTTCCGCCCCTCGCCCGCGCATGCCAAGCCGTATGCGATCCTGGCGACGCACGTGGTCTGCGCCGACAGCGACGCCGAGGCCGAACGGCTGGCGGCGACGGTAGATCTCAATTTCGTGCGCCGTGCCAGGGGCGAATATCAGCCGCTGGCCTCACCGGAAGACGCTTTGGCTTATGAGTACAGCCCCGTTGACCGCGCGCGCATCAAGGCGAACCGCGTCCGCATGTCGGTCGGCGCCCCGGCAACGATCAAGCCGCGGCTCGACGCACTGCTCGCTGCCACAAAGGCCGACGAGTTGATGGTGACGACGATGATCTTCGACCACGCCGCGCGCAAGCGCTCCTACGAATTGCTGGCGCAGGCCTTCGGCCTCAAGGCGGCGTAAGACCCCCGTCTGGCCGGGCGCAAAGCGGTCATGCTAGAAACCGCCGCCGGCGACGGACGGATTTCACAGCCAGCATCGGCGTTCAGGGAGGTTCCATTGGGCAAGCAGTTCACATTGACCACGGCCGACAAGCATTCGCTGGGCGCCTATCGCGCCGACCCGCAGGGCGCGCCGAAAGGCGGCATGGTCGTGGTGCAGGAGATTTTCGGCGTCAATCATCACATCCGCGCCGTGTGCGATCGGCTCGCCGCGCTCGGCTATGTGGCGGTGGCGCCGGCGGTGTTCGACCGCTTCGTGCGCGATTTCGAATGCGGCTATACGCCGGACGAGATCGCCCATGCGCGCAGCTATCTGGGCAATCTCAACTGGGATCACATGGTGCAAGACATGGCGGCCGCCGCCGACGATCTCAAAGGCGTCGGCCCCAAAGGCGTCATCGGCTTCTGCATGGGCGGCACCGCCGCCTTCCTCGCCGCCTGCCGCATTCCCGGCCTCTCGGCCGCGGTCGCCTACTACGGCGGCATGATCGCCAAGTTTGCCGACGAGAAGCCGAAGTGCCCGCTGCAGATGCATTTCGGCGAGAAGGATGAGGGCATCCCGCTGGCCACCGTCGAGGAAATCAGGAAGAAGCAGCCGCAGGCGGAGGTCTACATCTATGCGGGCGCGCCGCACGGCTTCTATTGCGACGAGCGCGCGAGCTACCGCAAGGAAGCCGGCGATCTCGCCTGGTCGCGAACGCAGGACTTCCTCAGCAAGCATATGAAGAAGTAAGCACCTGTCCCCGCCCCATTTGGCGGGACGAAAAGCTAAAACCACCGCTCCTTGACGACGATGGTGTCGCCGGGGCGCAGCGGATAGCTGAGCGGCACCTCGCCGGTAAACTGCTGCTGCGGCGTGCTGCGCGTGAGTTTCACCGTCTTCTTTTCGGCGCGCGGGGCGAATCCGCCGGCGATGGCGACCGCATTTTCCGCAGTCATGTTGGCGACGTAAGGATACTGACCCGGAGTGGTGACTTCGCCGAGGATGAAGAACGGCCGATAGGTCTCGACCTCGACGCTGACATGTGGCTCGCGCACGTAACCCTGTTTGAGCCGCTCCGAAATGATTTTCGCCAATTGCTGCGTGGTAACGCCGCGCGCCTGGACGACGCCGACCAGCGGCAGGTTCACATTGCCGCCGGCGTCGACGATGTAGGAATTGGAAATGCCTTCCTGGCCGAACACCACGATGCGCAATCGGTCGCCGCTGTCGAGCGTGTAGGGCTGTTCCGCCGGCGCATAGGCATAAGCGTAGGGCGCGGCGGCGTAAGGCCCGCCTTGTGGCGCCGGCACGGCATATTGCGGAGCTACCGGTCGCGCGGGAGCGGCATATTGCGCCGGCGGCGCGTATTGCGGCGGGCTCTGCGGCGGCGGGCTATACTGCAGGACGTAAGACCTCTGCGCGGAAGGTTGCCGCGCATAGGCCTGCGGCGCGCTTTGCCGCGAATTGAACAGACCGCGTCCGCCGGAGGACGATTGCGGCTGCGGGTATGGCTGCTGCGACGCCGGTGGCTGGACGTAAGCTTGCGCGACCTGTGGCTCAGCGTAGCCCGGCTGCGGTTGCGGCTGGCTATACGGCCGCTGTGCGATCACCGGCACCGGTTGGCCGGTTGCGGGATCGATAATGTAAGTCGTTGCCTGATGCCGCGCGCAGGCGGCAAGCGCGAACGCCGACGCCAAGGCCAGCAGAAATCGGACTTTCCCCATCACAAGCGCATCCGGGCCCGATCGATGAAATCGACGCCGAATTAACGCTTTATATGGTTAATAAACCCTCACTGGCTGGTCGCCGGGAATGCCCCCGAATCGGGCAATCCAGTGCCCCTCACGCAACCTGCGAAAGCCCTCCGGCGCTGTGGCGCCGTCCCGGAACGACAGGAATTACGCCTGCGCTTGCGCAAGCTTGGCGCCGGTGCCGATGGGGCAGGAGACGCCGGTGCCGCCGTGGCCGCAATAGCCGAACGGGTTCTTCGCCAGATATTGCTGGTGGTAGTCCTCGGCGAAGTAGAACTGTGGCGCATCGACGATTTCCGTAGTGATGGCGCCGTAGCCCTTCGTTTTCAGTTCCTGCTGATACATCGCCTTGGAGGCCTCCGCGGCTTTGCGCTGCTCGGGCGTGAAAGTGTAGATGCCGGAGCGGTATTGCGTGCCGATATCGGCGCCCTGGCGCATGCCCTGCGTCGGGTCATGACCTTCCCAGAAGGTCTTGAGCAGCGTCTCGTAGGAGATCTTCTTCGGGTCGTAAACCACCAGCACCACCTCATTGTGGCCGGTGCGGCCGGTGCAGACCTCCTCGTAGAGTGGGTTCGGCGTTATGCCTCCGGCATAGCCGACGGCGGTGACGTAGATGCCGTCACCCAGTTGCCAGAAGCTCTTCTCGGCGCCCCAAAAGCAGCCAAGCCCGAACATCGCCTTTTCGAGACCCGCCGGATAAGGCCCTTTCAGTGCGTGATGGATGACGAAATGATCTGTCGCGGTCGGGATCGCCTGATCGCGGCCCTTCAACGCCTCGCTGGCACTCGGCATGGCAATTTTCTTGAAGCCGAACATCGTTTGGTCCTCCTGAAATCCTTGCGCCCAATATAGTCACTGCCGCCACGATACGGAACGGCGCCGCCGATCACGTCTCGGCCAGCCATGCCCACGGCGCGCTCACGGGTCTTTTATCTGCGCATGGCCTCGCCCGAGAAAACCGGTACCCATTTTTCGGGGCCATTGCGCCTATCGCGCGTAGCCGATCAGCGGCCGCTTCTTGCGGCCAAGCAAAATGAAGACAATGCCGAAAAAGCCGAACACGCTCCATGCCGGTGCCGACAACAGCGTGACCATGACGGGGTCCCACAGCAGCCCCCCCGCATAGGGCCGGATCAGCGGCTCGAGCCTGGCGAGGCTTGCGGCATTGATCAATTCCCAGAGGACGCGCAGGCTGGTCAGCGACACGCCGTTGCCGGCGATCGATTTGGTTCCGTCATAGATAACCAGAATAAATGCGGCCGCCAGACAGAGCAGGCCGATAAATCGCAGGAAGAAGCGGATCATGGCGTAAAGCGTCACCTAGCCTTTGCTCTGGTGTCACGGATTACCCCGCGCCGCGACGCGGTTCAACCATGCAAAAATGCGGCAAAGCCGCGTTTCCCTTGAGCTATCTGCTTCGGTTCCGCTAACGTCCCGCCGCCCGGCATAAGCGGGCGCGTAGGGAGTCGAAATGCCCGCCAAACCGCCCGGCCGCAACCGGCCGACATTTACCGACCAGGAAGCTCTGCAAT
>DATJYA010000480.1:0-2949 GCA_035499835.1 Pseudolabrys sp. | reverse complement strand
CAGGGCAAGACCGGCGAGCGCGTCATCGCCTATGTCGATCACCTCGGCCGGCTCGAAGGTGAGATCGCGCGGCTTGTCGAGAACGGTTTCGCCATGACCATTTCGGCGACGATCCGCAAGCGCGACAAGCTTGCGGCGCAGCTCACCTGGCTCGCCAATCGCGACATCCTTAACCTGCCGGAAGATCGCCGGCACGGCCGCTTCGTGCCGAAAAATCCGATGGCGCGGCTCATTCTGCCGAACGGCACCAATGTCACCTGCCGCGTCATCGACCTTTCCGCCTCGGGCGCGGCGATCTCTATCGCGCCGAACCTGCGCCCGCCGGTTGGCGCCGCCGTTACGGTCGGCAAGACGTCGGGCCGGGTCGTGCGCCACATCGAGAATGGCTTCGCCATCGAATTCACCCGGCTGCAGCACCCGGATTCGATCGAAGACAACGTCACCGGCGATTAGAGTCACCAGCCGGTTAACGCCGCCGGTCGGTACGCGCCGGAACCGGCGCTGTGATCCTCGACCAACAGGACGCTTCGCCGTCATCGCGCTACCGGGGTCGGTTCGCCGCACGTGGTAAATTCCGCCGGGCGCGCGACCGCGCCCGCACGTCCGCAGCACCGTCAAACTGATTAACGTCTAAAATTTTAGGCAAATTGTAGTCTCTAAGCTTTTAGTCAATTTTGATTCCAGTTTTTACTGTATTCGTCTCTTCCTTTACTTGTGTTGTCTTCAAAATGACCTGCTCAACTTAGCCGCGCCGCAAAAAGTTTGTGCCAATTGTGGTCCCAAGACGTCGGGAAGGGGCCCCAAATGGGCAGGCCGTTCAAACGAGGACTGGGCGCCAGCGTCGCAGCTGTGATCGGCTGCGCCATCGTGCTGCTGGCGCCGGTCAAGAGTGCGGCCGGAGAGCGCCTCGCCTCGCTCAATCCGCTCGTCGGCACCGAACGCAAGGCCTTTATTTCCGTCGGCCCGGCCACACGCGCGCCGATCGGCTGGGTCGAGTTTTGCATCCGTTACAAGGGCGAGTGCGACACCAACCCATCGGCGCCGCGCGACGTGGTGCTCACGCCCAAGGCCTGGGCCGACATGGTCAAGGTCAACAGCTGGGTCAACGAGAATATCACGCCGGTGACCGATCTCGATCACTGGGGCGTGGTCGAGCAATGGGACTACCCCGACGACGGCAAGGGCGATTGCGAAGACTACGTGCTGCTCAAGCGGCGCATGTTGACGCAGGCGGGCTGGCCGCGCGAAGCGCTGCTCATCACCGTCGTGCGTGACAAGAAGAACGACGGCCACGCCGTGCTCACAGTGAAGACCGATCGTGGCGATTTCGTTCTCGACAATCAGGAAGCGGAAGTCCTGCCGTGGTTTGAGACGGGCTACCGCTTCGTCAAGCGCCAGTCGCAGTCCGACCCCAATGCCTGGGTGTCGCTCGGCGATCCGCCGGCCAATCCGCCGGTCGTTGCGGCGCACTGAAGTTTGCAAGCGAGGGATTCGCGGGCTCGGTCACGTCCCCACCCCTCCCCGTCCCCAGACCGGGTCCGCGAGCGGCCAGCCTCCCCCAGGGCTGGCCGCACCTTTTTTGCGGCAAGCGGTCAACCGATCCGCTTCAACTCCTTGGCGTATTGGTTCCAGCGCCGGACATAAATATCGGCGCCGCCGCGGATCATTGCGTCCGCCTTGTCGTCGAGCGTACGCAGCGCGCGGGCGGGCGCGCCGACGATCAACGAATGATCGGAAAAAGACTTGCCTTCGGTGATTAGCGCGCCGGCGCCGACGATGCAATGGCTGCCGACTTTGGCGCCGTTGAGCAGAATCGCGCCCATGCCGATCAGCGTCGTGTCGCCGATGGTGCAGCCGTGCAGGATCACGTTGTGCCCGATGACGCAATTGCTGCCGATCGTCAGCGGGAAGCCCGGATCGGTGTGCAGCGTGGCGTTATCCTGGATCTGCGACCGCTCGCCGAGCTCGATCCATTCGTTGTCGCCGCGCAAGACCGCGCCGAACCAGACGCTCGCCTCGCGCTTGAGGCGCACGCGGCCGATCAACGTCGCGGTTTCGGCGACCCAGTATTGTCCCTCGCCCGGGAATTCGGGCCGTTCGCCAGCGAGCTCATAGACCGGCATTTGCGCAGCTCCTTTGCGCGCCAAGCATCGCAACGATCGTCCACAAATGGAAGTGATTACGCCGCGAGGACGCCGCAGGCCTGCAAGGTGGCGACCAGCACGATGCCGGACATGAGGCTCCAGAAGCCGGCAATCACCGTCGCCAGGAACACGAATTCGAAGCGACGGCCCTCCTGCTGGCGGCCGAGCAGCGTGTTGCGCATGATCAGGAACGGCGCGGCGAACATCAGCAGCGGCACCGCGGCGACCGTCGACGGCTTCGCCCCGGCCGAGAGCAGACCGAAGCTCGGCAGGCGGTCGGTGACGAGCCGGTAGGTCGACGCGCACAGCCCGGCCACGGCAAAACCGAGCGCCAGCGACAGCAACATCTGCACGGATTCGGAGGACATCGCACCAAAACGCGTTATTGAGGCCGGATGTCTCGCAGAGCGGGCCTGCCCGCGCCAGCAAATCCTTAACAGAGGGTTAACGCCCGGGATCCGCGCGTTTAAGCGGCGCGGCATGACATAATCGCGAGCGATTCGTTCTGGACACGCCATGACCGCCTACACACACGACCGCGGACGCCGGCGCCGCCGGGGGGCCAATCCGCTCGCCGGCCCGCTGCTGCTGTTTACCGCCGCGGCGGCAATCGCCATCGCCTATATCGCCTACGTGCTGTGGCCGCGCTGGCCCGACGTCGCGGTCGAACTCGATGCGCCGTCGCTGCCGATCACCATTGCTGGCGTGACCTTCAACATCGAGCCGGCGGCGATCCGCATGACGGTGCAGCGGCGGCCCGGCACGCAGCCACGCGTCGATCTCGACTATCTCTGGCCGTCGCTGC
>DATJYA010000479.1:0-6215 GCA_035499835.1 Pseudolabrys sp. | reverse complement strand
GGGACCGAGCCGCACCGAAAGCGGCCCGCCCAGCCCGTGCACGGCGTCGCCGGGCCGCAACCCCGTAGTGTCCTCGTAGACCTGGCCCACAAGCTCATCGCCCTTGAGCCTGATCACCTCGCCGGGACGGCGTTTGATGCCCACCTCGATCGCCTCGCCGATGCGGAATTCGCCTTGCGTGACGCGCGCCTGCAGCACCGGTCCGCCAATCCAGCGAATGACAGCTTCGCTCATTACGCCACTCCGATTTCCTCAAGCAACAGCGCAGCAATTGTCGTCGAGTCGGCTAGCAAGCCGGACGGCGTTACATCGAGTAGCGCCCGATCGGCACTGACCCGCAGGCCGGCGGTTATATCGTCAGTCGCTTCGAAACGCGCCCGCACGCCATTGCCGACGGCCTCGAGGAATTGTTGCCGCTCCAGCTCACTCCAATCGCGCGGATGCTCGATGTCCCATGCCCCCGGGGCCAAGCGATCAACACAAAAGCGAGCTGCCGCCTCGATCCATTGGTTGCGGCCGCCACGTTCGCGCCAGCGAGCGATGAGCGCTTCGCGCAGGAGCGGCAAGGCATCGCGTACCGCCCGCACGGCTTGCTGCTGAGCGCGCGCCCGCATTTCGGTGTCGAGCTGCGCCTCGGCGCGGCTCAACCGGCGTGCGCCCTCCTCGCGCAACTGTTGAATGGCATCACGCACCAGCCGGCGCGCGGCCCCGCGCGCTTGCGCCATGATCGCGCGGGCGTCGCGCTGCGCGTCAGCGGCAATAGAATTGCTCTCATCCCGAAATTGCCGCTCGATCTCGTGCACCAGAGCATCGGATTGCGACGATGGGATCAGGCTTACCGGGCTCATTCTTCGATACCCAAGGTGCGCCTGAGCCGCTTCGCCAAATTGGGCAGCGGCGCGCGCATGCGCACGTCCGGAATGATGGCGAGCGCCGGGGCCTCCGCAATCAGGGCCGCTTCAAGCTCGGATGCCGGCACATGGCGGGCGAGGTCAGCAGTCATGATAACGAGCGCCGCGGTGTCGCGCGCCGCACGCAAAGCGTCTGCTGCCGCGTCCGGCTCTGGCACCTGTGTCGCAATACCGGTCAGGCGGAAGCCCGCGGCGGTCAGTTCATCGCCGATAAAGATGACGGAGCCCATGTCAGCCCGCCCGGTTGAGGATCAACACGGCGACGATCAGGCCATAGATGGCAATGCCTTCGGCAAGGCCAACCAGGATCAACACGCGGCCAAGCAGTTCCGGCTTCTCCGCCAGCGCACCCACTGCGGCGCTGCCGACCGAGGCAACGGCATAACCCGCTGCGAGCGCGGCGAGGCCCGCCGCCACCGCGGCCGCCATCATGGCCCATGGCGCAACAGCAGCGTTGCCGGCGGCTGGCGCTGCTTGAGCTGCGGCGGGCATGATCTGCAACAGCAAAAACGTCACGCCGACCGCGAGCCCTGCGGCCGTCACTACGAGCAACGTTGGAATCTTCAAGCCAGCTTTCATACAGGCCCCCTCAGGTTTGATTCCGGAATTATGCTCCCGGCGAGCGCAGGCGGCGGCAGCGGTTTGAACTCGCGGCCAGCGCCGGTCAGGAAGCGGATGAAGAATTCGAAAAGCAGCAGGCGCGTGGTCTGGATGCTGACCACCACGCCTTCCAGCGCGATCATCAACACGTTGCCGACGGCAAGAACGAGCCAATAGCCATAGCGCCCGCTGGCTGCGGCCATTTCGAGAACGGCGATCGCCAGTCCGGCGTGCGCGAGCGCGAAGGCGCCAACGCGCGCAAACGACACAGTGTTGACCAGGAGCCGCAGCGTTTCCTCGACGAACTCGCCCGCGGCCGCGCCCAACGCCGGCAGTTTGGCCTGCCTCGCCTGCGTTGCCGCGCCGAAAATGAACCAGACGGCGCCGGCGACGGCGACCAGCAATCCTTCGCGGCGGAAAGGCGATGCCAGCAAGCCGGCATAGGCGATCAGCAGTCCGGCGCGATGCGCCCACCATAGCGCTGCCTCGCCGCGCCAATGCATCTGGATCGCATCAAGAACAAGTCCGACAGCGATGATCGCCACGCCGCCGGCGACGCCGGCGGCCAGCGTGGCGATCGGATTGACGAGCGGCCGCATCCACAGCGCAGGGATAATGTCTTCGCGACAGAACACGCTGCCGAACAGGACACCGAACACCATGGCCATAAGGCCTCCCGGAATCAGCAGCCGTGTCAGCGGCACGCGTCGCGCGAGCGCGAGGCCCGCAATAAAGACGATGGCGCCCTGTCCGGCGTCGCCGAACATGAAGCCGAAGATTAACGAAGCGATGACCGCCAGGATCTGGCTCGGATCGCTCTCGTTGCGGCCCGGCGTGCCGAGCATGCGCGCAAACACTTCAAAGGCGCGCGCCCATGCGGGATTGTGCAGCACCAGCGGCGGCGTCATTCCGGCCGGCGCATCGGCATAGCGCAAGATGTAGCGCACGCCGCTGCCATCGAGCGCGTGGCGCAGCGTCGTACCGGCAGTATCACTGGTCCAGCCGGTTACCCAGGCCAGGCGTTCGCTGCCACGCAAATCCTTGGCATGCGCGTTCAGCCACTCGATCAGTGCGATGTCGCCAAGCGCAGACGCGATTGCGTGCTCCTCCGATAGCGCCGCAAGCCGTGTGTTGGCTTCAGCGCGCTGCCTGGCAAGTGCGGCGAGCCTCTCGTCGATGACCATCATTGCCTTATCGGCCTTGGGCGGCAGCCAGGCCGGCAGCGGCACCAAGTGCCCTTTTAATGCGGCAAGCTGCGCCTCGATCTCGGCGACGTCGTCCGTACGGCCGACCGCAAGCAGGTAGTTCGTCTGCGGCGTCAGCCACGATTTCAATAGCACCAGCGCCGGCATTTCGCGCAGCAACGTGCCGGCGGGCAGCGCCAGCAGCCGCGCCTGCAGTTTTGGGCCCGCGCCAGATAGCAGGTGCAGGTCGGGCCAAGAGTCCGCGACACCCGCCAGCACCGTTCGCAATTGCTCAAGATCCGCGGTTTCCCGCGCTAGCCGCTCGCTCGTGGCAATGATCGGATCGGCCGCCGCGGCCCATTCGGCAAGACGCGCGTGCGCGGATTTTAGCATCTCGCTCAGATGCTCCGGCCGCCGGCTGTCCGCGGTTACTGGCGTCGGCCAATAATTCTGATAGTGGCGGGCGAGCTCCCGATGCGCCTTGAGTTCGGCGTCAATGCCGGGGAACAGCAGGCGGTCGGTAGCCCGGCTGCGCGCCTCCAATTCGACCGCGCCGGTGCGCGACAGGCACTCCATCACCCGCGCCAGTTCCGTATGCACCGTGACGAGCTCGAACCACTGCGCAGCGATCGGGCGAAGGCTCATGCTGCCTCCTCTTTTGCCGGCACGAACAACGCCCGGCGCGCCAGCCCGCCGCGCAGGCGCTCGAGATCGAGCGCCACCAGCGCAAGGTGACAGAACACCGCGACCGGCGAGCCGCCGTGACGGCGGAACATGCGCGTCGCACCTTGCGCCAGTGCGCGGCGATAGGCGGCGCTGGCGTCCTGTGGACCGGCAAGATCAAGACGCGCAATATGGCCTTTCACGGCCTCCCCCAGTCCCATCAGCGCGCGGCGGTCGCGCGCGCGTCGCGGCCACAGCGCGCGCCACTGCACGTACCAGCGCTCGGCCAGGGTCGCTTCGCGTGCCGCCCCCGGCAACAATGCATTGAGCGGAGGCTTATTCGCTGTGGCGTCCCGACTCCGCTCAGTGAATGCGGCGAGCATAGTGTCCTGACGCACCCAATCCGGCACTTCGCCTCTGAGCAAAGCGTCGAGGATCGGCAGGTCCGGAAGCGGCGCGCACCACAGAATTGCCGCTTGCCATTCCGGCGTGCACCAGGCCGCGACCTCTGCGACATAGGCGCGCCAGCCGGCGCGCAACGCCCGTTCGATGGCATGACTCGACATGCCGGCATTGAGCCGTTCAGTGAAGCGCTGCAATGATGTCGCGCGCGAGCGGTCGATGAAATGGTCGAGCGACCGCGCCGCCTCAAGCGCGCGCCAATCGCCCTCGGTGAGGCGTTCCCCGTGCCGCGCCTGCAGCCGCGCCTGTACATAGCTCCACAACGGGCGGCGGCTCATGCGCCACCCGTCAGTTTGGCGGCGAGACGCCGTGCGGCGGCGGCAAGCACCGCAGTATCGTAGGGTTTGCCGGCCTGTTCGCCGCTTGCCATATGCGCCTGCGTGAGGGCTTTGATGTCACGCTCGATTTTCCGCAGGTAGGCCGTATGCAGCTTCGAAATGCAGATATCGGCGCGACGCGCCAGCGCCGCCGCCTGCGCCCGCGTTTCGCTCAACAGGCGCTGGGCATCATCCGCCGTCTTGCGCAGCGCTTCGGCACCCTCGCGCTCGCTTTTGAGCACGCGCTCGATAGCGGCGACTACCGCATCGCCTTGGTGGTTGTCTGATTGACGACGGGCCATGGCCATTGTTTCGCGCGAAACGATCGCCGGGCATCCCCCGGCGCAGGGACAAGGCTAGCCCGCCTAGGCAAGCGCGATCATTGTTCAAAATCAATTTGCCCCGTGACACCATGCGGAATTACCTCGCAAAATGCCGTAGGCGGGCCCCCAAATGGAAAGGATGCCATCGCGTCGGGCCACCGGCATACCGTCATATAATTGTCGTCGTCGGGCCGGCCGCGGCGCCGGACTCGTGCAAATCGCCCTTACCCAACGACCGCTGCCGACCGCCGGCTTCCAAGTCCTGCGGCTGAAGGCGCAGCGCCTGCTGGTGACCAGCCCGTTCCGTCTCGGCGAGCCGGTCAATTTGCGCTATGGCATCGCCACGATCAGCGGCGACGGGCAGGCCTTGCGCCTGCACGAGAGCCTGATAGCCCGGCTGTGGGAGGGCGCGTTGACGGGCGCCCGCGCGCTCGATGAAATTGCGCGCATGATGAAACCATGAACCTTGGAGGCAACAAAGTGGGCAGGCGGCACGAACTGATTGGCGACGCCGGCACGGTGCACCGCGGCGCTTTTGATGCAAGGATTCCCGCCGTCCTCACCGTCGAGTCCGGCGATACCGTCATCGTCACCACGCTTTCCGGAACCGACCTGCCCGATGAAAAATCCGGCTTTACCGTGTCGGCCCAGCACCGCAACGTGCTTGCCCATGTGCCGGAAGGCCTCGGCGCACATTTCATGACTGGTCCCATCGCCATTGCCGGCGCCATGCCCGGCGACGAACTCGTTATCGAGATTTTGGCGATGGAACTGGCGCAGGATTGGGGCTGGAACGCGATCCGCCCCGGCAAGGGCACCCTGCCCGACGATTTTCCCCAAGGACGCGTGATCCATATCGGCATCGACAGAGCGCGCGGCCTCGTCAAGATGCCGTGGGGCCTCGAGCTGAAGGCGCAACCGTTCTTCGGCGTCATCGGCGTCGCGCCGCGCCCTGAAGACGGACCGCAGACCTCGATCATTCCACGCGCTTTCGGCGGCAATATCGACAACAAGAATCTCGGCGCCGGCGCGATATTACATCTGCCGGTGTTCAATCCCGGCGGCCTGCTATCGGTCGGCGACGGCCACGCACTGCAAGGCGACGGCGAAGTCTGCCTTACCGCGGTCGAAACCGGCTTGCGCGGCACGCTGCGTGTCAGCGTCAGGAAGAGCACCGGACTGGCACGACCCTGGGCGGAGACGCCGTCACACTGGATTACCATGAGTTTCGACGAGGATCTCGACCGCGCCGCGCAGGATGCGTTGCGCGAGATGATCAAGCTCATTGCCGCCCGCGGCGGGCTTTCCGCCGCCGACGCCTATACGCTGTGCAGCGTCGCCGCCGATGTTCACGTCACCCAGTTGGTGAACGTCAACAAAGGCGCGCATGTCATGCTGGCGAAATCCCTGCTGCCGGCGCGATAGGCTTCAGCCCATCGCGAATTCGTCTTTGCGGTGCGCCCAGCCGGTGATGCGCCCTTCGATCAGCGAGAAGATCGCATAGAGTGCAACGCCCATGATGGCGAGGATGATGAGCCCGGCGAAGACCAGCGGCACATCGAAGTTCGAGCTGGCGATCATCATCACGTTGCCGATGCCGCGGTTGGAGGCGACGGTTTCCGAGATCACCGTGCCGACAAAGGCAAGCGTGACCGCGACTTTCAGCGAGGCGAAGAAATAAGGCATGGTGCGCGGCAGGCCGACGTTCCACAGAATATCGAGCTTGCTCGCGCGCAGTGCCCGCATCACGTCCTC
>DATJYA010000478.1:0-2123 GCA_035499835.1 Pseudolabrys sp. | reverse complement strand
TAACCCAGCCGCTGCTCCAGCCGCACCACGTGCTCGCCGTTGGCGGTGAAGCGGAAATGTCCCGGCTCGATGATGCCGGCATGCACCGGCCCGACCGGGATCTGATGCAGGCCTTCGCCTTCCGCCGGCAGGAAGGCGTAGGGCTCTGGTTTCTGCGCCGGCCTCTGCTTGCCGAGCGGATGACGCACGTCCCAGAAACCAAGATCGAGCCAGGGCCTTGTATCCGGCGAACCGGTTGCTTCGAGGCCGAACAGATCGCGCATCGCGCGTTCGAGGCGGATCGCTGGCGCGTGCCTTGCGCCAACGCTCGGGTATTTGCCGTCCTTGCTGCGATAGCTGATGACGGCGGCATCGTTTGCCCGCTCATCGAGCAGAGCCATATGCACGTCGGGCGCGTCGCCCCAGAGACCGAGCAGCGTCAGTTCGCCGCCGGCCAGCAAGTCGATGGCGCAGCCCCAGCCCTCGTCGGTCACGCTGGCGCGCGGCCAGGGGCGGTGCCGTTCGGCAAGCTCTGTGTGCGGGATGCGGTCGAGCAAGGCCATGACGCTATCCCAAGAGCCGCGCGACATTTTCGAAGCCGGTGACGATCGCCGGCGGCATGTAGATGCCGGCCATGAAGACGATGGCGAGGTGGGCAAACATCGGGACATAGGAGGCTTCCGCCGGCGCCGTGGGCCCACGCGGCGCGCCGAAGGCGATAGTGTTGAGGCGCAGGAACAACCCGCCCAGCGCCACCAGGATGCCGAGCACGAGGATGGTTGCCAGCCAAGGCTGGCGCGCGAAGGTGGAGCTCACCACGAGGAATTCGCTCATGAAGATGCCGAGCGGCGGCAGGCCGGCAATGGCGACCACGCCGAGCACCAGGCCCCAGCCGAGCAGCGGATTGGTCACCGTCAGCCCGCCCATATCGGCGATCTTCTGCGTGCCCTTGACCTGCGAAATGTGACCGACCGCATAGAAGATCGCCGACTTGGTCAGCGAATGCATGGTCATGTGCAGCAGCCCGGCGAAATTGGCGAGCGGGCCGCCCATGCCGAAGGCGAACACAATGATACCCATGTGCTCGATCGAGGAATAGGCGAACATGCGTTTGATGTCGCGGCGCCGATACAGCATGAAGGCGGCGAACACGCAGGAGATCAGCCCCATGGTCACCATCAGCGGGCCGGGCGCGATCGCCGCCGGGTTGAGCGCGAGCAGCATCTTGAAGCGCAGCAAAGCGTAGAGCGCGACGTTGAGCAGGAGACCGGACAGCACCGCCGAGATCGGCGTCGGACCTTCGGCGTGCGCGTCGGGCAGCCAGGCGTGCAGCGGCGCCAGACCGACCTTGGTGCCGTAACCGAGCAGCAGGAAGACGAAGGCGACGTTGAGCAGTTCGGGATCGAAATTGGCGGCATGCTGCACCAGCACGGTCCACACCATGGCGTAGGGGCCTTCGCCGATGACCGGCCGCGCCGCCATGTAGACCAGGATGGTGCCGAACAGCGCGAGTGCGATGCCGACGCTGCCGAGGATGAAATATTTCCAGGCCGCTTCGAGCGCCTCGTGGGTGCGGTAGATGCCGACCATGAGCACGGTGGTCAGCGTCGCGACTTCGATGGCGACCCACATGAGGCCGATGTTGTTGGCCACCAGCGCGAGGTTCATGGCGAACATCAGCACCTGGTACATGGCGTGATAGAAGCGCACATAGGTCGGCGTCAGCCGCCCGATTTCGATCTCGTGGCCGATATAGCTCGCGCTGAACACGCTGGTGGTGAAGGAGACCAGCGTCGTCAGCACGATGAAGACGCGATTGAGGTCGTCCACCAGCAGATAGTCGCCGGCCTTCTGCGGCAGCCAGAACAACGATACCGCGATGAGGAAGGTTAGCAGCGCGGCGACGACGTTGAGATTGGCGCTGAGCCGATAGCCCGGAAGCACGGCAAGCACGGCAGCCGCCACCGCCGGAACGAACAGGATGCCGGTCAGCGGATCGATCATTGCCGTTCCCCGCGGAAACGGTCGAGCGCCTGCATGTCGACGGTATCGAAGCGCTCGCGAATGCGGAACAGGAAGATGCCGATGACGATGAAGGCGATCAGCACCGAAAATGCGACGCTGATCTCGACGACCAGCGGCAT
>DATJYA010000477.1:0-3299 GCA_035499835.1 Pseudolabrys sp. | reverse complement strand
CGATGTGCCTGTTTCCGAAGGCCGCTTCGGTTTCGACGAATATGTCGGCCACATGATCCGCTTTCTCGAGAAGATCGGGCCGGGCGCGCACATGATGGCCGTGTGTCAGCCCTGCGTCGCCGCGCTGGTGGCGGCGAGCGTTATGGCGCAGCGCGACAATCCGGCGGCGCCGCGCTCGATGACGCTGATGGCGGGGCCGATCGACTGCCGCATCAATCCGACCAAGGTCAACGACCTTGCCAAGGGCAAGCCGATCGAATGGTTCGAGAAGAACCTGATCGCGACTGTGCCGCACCGCTACGGCGGCGGCGGACGAAAAGTGTATCCCGGCTTCGTGCAGCTCGCCGCCTTCATGAGCATGAATTTGGAGCGCCACCTCAAGGCGCACCGCGAGCTTTACGAAAATCTGGCGAAGGGCGAGGAGGCCAAGGCGGCGCAGACCAAGGCCTTCTACGACGAATATTTCGCCGTGCTCGACCTCACCGCCGAATTCTACCTGGAGACGGTGAAGCTGGTGTTCCAGGATTACGCGCTGCCGCTCGGCCAGCTCACCTACGAGAACCAGAAGGTCGAGCCGGCGGCGATCCGCCGCACCATGCTGTTCACCGTAGAAGGCGAGAAGGACGACATCTGCGCCGTCGGGCAGACGCTGGCCGCGCACGATATGTGCTCGAGCCTGCGGCCCTACCGCAAGCGCCATCACATGCAGGCCGGCGTCGGCCATTACGGCGTGTTCTCCGGCCGCACCTGGCAGCACCAGATCTATCCGATGGTGAAGAACGTCATTTTGCAGAGCGATTGATGCCGCGCGCGTGCATCGCCGCGCGCCAGGCGAAGACCATCGCCGGCCCGAGCGTGGTGCCGGGACCCGGATAGCTGCCGCCCATCACCGAAGCCATGTCGTTGCCGCAGGCATAGAGGCCGGGGATCGGCCGGCCGTCCTGATCGAGCACGCGCGCATCGGCATCGGTCGATAAGCCGGTGCTCACGGCAATGTCGGCGGGCCAGACGGCGACGGCGTAGAATGGCGCGGCCGCGATCGGCCCGAGGCAGGGGTTCGGCTTGTGTGCGGGATCGCCGTTGAAGCGGTTGAGCTCGGTCTCGCCCTTGGCGAAGTCGATGTCGATGCCGGTCTCGGCGAAACGATTGTAGCGCGCAACGGTGTCGCGCAGTGGCGCCCCGTCGACGCCGATCTTGCCGGCGAGCGCCTCGAGCGTCTCGCCGCGCGCAAGATAGCCGCTGTCGACGAAGGCGCCGATATTGCGATGGCCTGGATAGACCGCGCCCAGTCCATAGGTCTTGATGAACACCGAGTCGCAGATGAGCCAGGCCGGCATCGTTGGCGCCGTCTTGTGGCTCTCGAACATGGCGAGCACGAAGTCGTGGTAGGACACCGCCTCATTGACGAAGCGGCGGCCGGCGGAATTCACCGCGATCAGTCCGGGCTTGGCGCGGTCGAGCATCAGATGCGGGTAGAGACCCTTGCTGCCGTCGCGGCGAATGGTGATCGAGACCGGCGTCCATAGTCCGCTCGCCGAGCGCTCGGGCGCGACCGCTGCGCCGAGGCGCTGCCCGAGTTCGACGCCGTCGCCCTGATTGCCCTCGTAACTCATCGAATACGCCGGCACCGGCTGCGGCATGAACTTGTCGCGCAGGGTCTTGTTATGCGCATAGCCGCCGGTCGCCAGCACGATGCCCTTGCGCGTCTTCACCAGCACCTCCTTGCCGGCGACGCGCAACCGCGCGCCGCTGACGCCGTCCTTGCCGCCGACGATCTCGGCGATCGATGCATCGAAGACGACCGGCACGTTGCGCTGGCGCAGGCTGTAATAGAGGCGGCTAACCAGTGCGTTGCCCATCAAGACGCGGGTGCCGCGGCGGTAGCGCAGGCGGTCGGCGAGGTACCGCAGCAGCAATTTGGCTGAGTAGATGAAATTGGCCGGCGAGCGGAAGCGATCGATGAGCGGACGGATGTCGGCCTTGCCGACCATCATGCCGCCGAGCAGCATGAACTCGCGGATCGGCGGGCGGATGCGCCTGAAATCGGCGCCCAGCAATCGCCCGTCGAACGGCTTGGGCATGATGGCGCGGCCGGCGAGCGCCGCGCCCGGCATGTTGCTGCGGTAGTCGGGATGCACGCCGCAAGGCAGGAACTGCACGGCGCTGTTGGCTTCGAGATAGTCGATTGCCGCCGGGCCGGTGTCGAGATAGGCGCGGCGCAGCTCGCGATTGGTGGCCTCGCCGATCAGCGCGCCAAGATAAATGTCGGCCTGTGCCGCGCTGTCGTTGAAGCCGGCGGCCTTGCTCTGGTGGTTGCCCGGAATCCACAGCGTGCCGGCGGACGTCGCGCCGGTGCCGCCGACCTGATCGGATTTCTCGCACAGCAGCACGTCGAGGCCTTCGATCGCGGCGACGAGCGCGGCAGTCATTCCCGCCGGTCCGGCCCCGGCGATCAAGAGATCGACTTCGCGCGTCGTTTCCATCGCTGCCCCGTGTCAGTGCGTTCAGGCATGGCCGATATAGACCGCGGCGGCGGCGACCCCCAAGACCGCCAAGGCCAGCAGCATGAAGGCCGGGCGCCGGGCGCCGCGGCCGCCGAATGCGAGCGCGTAGCCGCCTTTGACGATGTCGTTCGACGACGCGGCGATCAGCACCGCGGCGCAAAGATCGCTGACCGGCACGCCGGCAATTCCCCCTTGCGCGATATTGAGCACGAAGGGATCGATGTCGGTTGCGCCCACCACGGCCGCCAGGGCGAAAATTCCGGCCTCGCCGAACATGTCGCGCATCCAGGTGGTGAGCGCCGAAATCACGAAGATGAGCGCGGCGAAGATGAGCGCGGTCGGAATTTGCAGCGGGTTTTTCGCCTCGACGGCGAGATTGGCGTCGGCGGCGTGCGCCGCGTTGCGCCGCCATTCGTAGAGCGTGAGCGCGGCGCTGGTCGCGCACAACGCCAGCAGCGCCGGCGCCAGGGCGAGCGCGATGCCGCGATTGAAAATGGCGACGACGACGCCGATGCGCAGATACATCACCGAAGTCGCGGCGACGATGCCGGCGCAGACGTCGGCAGGCACGGTCTTGGCGTCGCGCAGGCGCTTCGACAGCACCACGGTCGTGGCGGTCGAGGAATAGGCGCCACCGAGGATCGCCGGCAGCAGCGCGTTGTTGCGGATCGGCGCGTAACGCCGCAGCAGGTAGCTGGCATAGGAGAGGGTGCAGATGGCGACGACCGCGAGCCAGATGCCGTAAGGCGTGAGCGGCGTCAGGCTGGTGATGCGCTCATGCGGCACCAGCGGCAG
>DATJYA010000476.1:0-2706 GCA_035499835.1 Pseudolabrys sp. | reverse complement strand
TACGTCGAGCACGATTTTTTCCGGAATTTCTTCGAATTCGCCACCGCGGCGGCGGCGGCCGACAACGGCGCGCAGGACATTCGTTACGGCGCCGGTCCCGTCGTTCTTTACGACGCGGATCACGACCCGCGCATTGCCAATATTGCGATCGAGGCGCTCAATTTCATCCCGCCGAAGACTTTGCTGCCGGCCGGCGCTATCCAGGGCGCCAACATGTTCTTTCACCGCTCGATGTTCGAGCAAGCCGGCCCCTTCAACGACCGCATGGGCTCGGGTACGCCTTCGCCTGCGAGGACATCGAGATGGCGACGCGCGCTTCAGTCGCCGGCTTCACCGGCGCGCTGGTTCCCTTCAGCACGGTGACGCATCGCCATTGGCGCATGCGCGGGTCCGCCGAAGCCAACGCGACGGTCGAATCCTACGACTACGGCCGCGGCGCCTATTACGCGAGCCTGCTCGAGCGCGGCATTCCCGATGCGTGGAAGCTGTGGCAGGCCTGCAGCGACATGCGGCGCATCTCGGATCCAAAATTGCGCATGCGGCTGATGCGCGAGCTCGAAGGTGCTGCCAGCTATTTCAAGGCCGCGGAGGCGCCGCGCGCGGCGCCGGCGGAGCGTGAGAGCAGATTGTCGGTTGGTTAGTGCCGGCTAAAGCGGCGCGGTTAGCGATTTCTCAAAATCACCGACGCACTGTATTGGCGCACGTTTTTGGCGGCGTGCGCGCGAAATTCGCCACTGCGTTCACCCTTGATTCATCGCAATACTTAAACTGCCATTCAAATTTTATCCCGATGATCGCGCCTGTTCGCCGGAGATTTGCGGCGTGCAACAGGGAGCGCGCTTCCGCTCAGGCGGGGTGCGCATAACAAAGGGGGGCCAGAATGGCTGGCATCGAATTGGCGGCGAGCGCCGCCGCGGAACCGACGGACGCCGAAGGATGTTTCGACCTCGGCATGATCTATTCGGCGGGCGCCGGGGTGGCGGTCGACATGATCGCCGCGCATCAATGGTTCAACATCGCCGCCATGCGCGGGCACAAGGACGCCGCGCGGCTGCGTCGGGAGATTGCCGAGCAGATGAGTGACGCCGAGATCGGGCAGGCGCAGCGCGCCGCGCGCGCCTGGCTCACGGCGCATCCGCAACCGGCGGTGCAGCCGACGCCCGAGATCCGCGTCGCCGCCTAGTCGAATTGAGCGAGCGCGTCGCCAACGGCATTGATGACGCTCGCCCAATCGCCCGCGGCTTTTTGGCGGAAGAGCCGCGCCTGCGGATACCAGGGCGTGTGTTCGCCACGCGTCAGCCAGCGCCAGTCCGGGGCATAGGTGAGCATGATCCACGCTGGCGTCGCCAGGCTGCCGGCGAGATTGGCGACCGAGGTATCGACCGAGATCAAGAGGTCGGCGGCGGCAAGAACCGCGGCGGTGTCCGCCATGTCGGTCAATTGCTCGCCGAGATGCAGCACGCGCGGATGCCGCGTCAGCAACGCCGCGTCGCCCTCGCGCAGGTCGCGCTGGATGCTGAGGAAGGAAAACCCGTCGAGCGCGAGCAGCGGCTCCAGACGCGCGAGCCCGATGGTGCGGTTGCGGTCATTGGCCTGCTGCGCATTGCCGGCCCAGGCAAGCGCGACGCGCTTTCCCGGCAACGCCTCGATCCGCTGACGCCAGTTGCCGATACGCGCCTCGTCAGCATGCAGGTAGGGGACGGCAGCGGGGATGCCGGCGAGCTCGGTCTTGAAGACCAGCGGCAGGCTGCCGAGCGGGCAATGGACGTCGTAAGCGGGCAATGTCTCGCCGCGCGCGTAACACGCGGCAACGCCTTCCAGTTTGGCGAGCAGCGGCTTGAGTTCGGGCTGGACTTGCAAAAGCACCTTGGCGCCGGCGCGGGCGAGCAGCGGCGCATAGCGCACAAACAGGACGGTGTCGCCGAGGCCTTGCTCGGCATGGAGCAAGATGGTCTTGCCGCCGAGCGGGTATTCGCCGAGCCATAGCGGCCCGCGATGGCTGCGGCGCGTATCGGTCATGCCGCTGCGCTTCCACCGCCATTCGTACTCTTCGAAGCCGCGCCTGATCTCGCCCAACGACAGCAGCGAAAGCGCGCGATTGTAATGCGCGTCGGCGTCGTCCTTGTGCGAGGCGATCGCCTGGCCGAAACTCTCGACCGCCTCGTCGTGGCGATTGAGCGCCTGCAAGGCGCGGCCGCGATTGTTCCAGGCTTTGGCGTAATCGGGTGCGAGGCGCAGCGCCTGATCGAACGCGGCGAGGGCCTCGTCGTCGCGGCCGAGGACGGTCAGCGCGGTGCCGCGATTGTAGTGGGCGCCGGCATGGCTGGGCGCCAGCGCCAGCGCAGCGTCGAACGCTGCGAGCGCTTCCGGCTGGCGATCGAGCGCGGCAAGCGCGCTGCCGCGATTGAGCCATGCTTCGACGTGGCGCGGATCGAGCGCCAGCACCTGATCGAAACAGGCCAGCGCCTCCGCCGGCCGCTTGAGTGCGAGCAGCGCGTCGCCGCGATTGTGCAGGGCGCCGGGATCGCCGGGCCGCAGCGCCAGCACCTTGTCGAGGCAGGCGAGCGCCTCGTCGTCGCGCTTGAGCGTGTGCAGCACGTTGGCGAGATTCAACAGGGCGTCGGGCGCGCCGGGAACGATCTTCAGGGCCGCGGTGATCAGTCGGTAGGCTTCGCCGATATGTCCGCTCTGCGCCTTGATGAGGCC
>DATJYA010000475.1:0-5423 GCA_035499835.1 Pseudolabrys sp. | reverse complement strand
GCGGCGCGCTTCGCGCCGCTCCTCAGGATGAGGCGGGGAAGCTCAATCCCGCTTGTCGAGGATCGTCGGGTCGGTGACCGCTACCGGGTCGGAGCCCGGAAAAGTTTCGATCAAGCCCTCTTCGAGCTTGCTCTCGGCGCGAATCTTCCTCGCCTTCTTGCGCGCCGACGCTTTCTTTCGCGCCGCTTTTTTTCGGTCGGCTTTCTTCAGCGCCGGCTTTTTTGTCTTCCTCTTCTTGACCTTCTTCGCCTTCTTCCGTTTCGCCATCGCCCACTCCAAATTGTTCACCCAGGCGTTTGCTCGCGCCGCACCGAGATATACCACGCCCCCTCGCCGCCGTGGCGCGTTGACGCCTGCTCGAAGCCGACCACCAGCGCGCGCAAGTCCGGCAGCGCCAGCCAGTGCGGCAGTTGCCGGCGCAAGATCCCGCGGCCGTCGTCGCCGCCCTTGCCGGTGATGACCAGCACCAGCCGCGCGCCCCGGGCGCTCGCCGCGCGCAAGAACCGCAACAGCGCTGCATGCGCCTCGCTTTGCGTGAGCCCATGCAGATCGAGGCGGCCGTCGATCGCCTCGTGGCCGCGGGCCACGCGCGAGCGCTTGCGGCGCCCAAGCGGCGTAAGCGGCGGCGGCGCGGGCTTTGCCGGCACGTTTACGGACCGCGCAACTGAACGCGCCGGTCTTGGCGGCGCCGGTGGTTCCGGCGGCGCGGTGCGGACGCTATCGGCGGCTGTTTTGCTCGATTCGCGCAGCGGCGCGATGGACCTGGTGACGGTCGACCACAGCACGCGCTCGTCGTCGCTGAGCACGCGGCGCGCCATGGCGCTACGGCGCCGGCCTGATCGCCGCGGTCGTCTCCGTCGCGTCGATCTCGGGCGGCCGCCGCCGCGGCAGCGGAATGAACGGCGGTCCCTCCGTGCCGCTCACGGAGACGCCCTTCGGCACCAGCATGACGAAATGGCCGTACTGCTTCATGCGCCCGGCGATGTGCTCGACGTCTTCGCCGTGCCCGAAATAGATGTCGGCGCGCGCCGCACCCTTGATGGCGGCGCCCGTGTCCTGCGCAAACATGAGATGATGGAAGGGATCGACCGGGGCGGCTCCCTTGAGCGGAAACTCGCCTTCGACCCAGATCGGCGTGCCGTAGACGTGGATGGAAGGATCGACCGCGAGCGAGCGTCCGGCCGTGAGCGGCACCCCCTGCGAGCCGACGCACTCATCGTCGGCGCCGAGCGAGGTCTCGGTGAAGAAGACATAGGAACGGTTCTTCAGCCGCAGCGCTTCGCCCTCCTTCGGGTTGGCTTCCATGTATTCGCGGATCTTGTCCATCGACATGTCTTCGCGCGCGACGATGCCCTGATCGATCAGCCAGCGCCCGACCGGCGTATAGGGCTTGCCGTTGCTGGCGATGTAGTTGAGGCGCAGCAACTTGCCGTCGTCGAGCTTGACGCGGGTCGAACCCTGGATCTGCGCGAAGAAAGCGTCGACCGGGTCCTTCACGTAGCAGATTTCCAGACCCTTGCCGGCGATGGCGCCGCTCTCGATCTCCTGGCGGTCGTAGCGCGCGAACACCGTGCTCCTTTTTCCGATCAGGTTTTTCGGCGGGCGGTAGAGCGGATATTTGTAATCGCCGGTGGCTATTCGCGAGCCGTCGACCTGGGTCTCGTAATAGCCGGTGAAGAAACCGTCGAACTGCTTGTGCGGCTCGATGCGCACCGGCCGGAAATTATCCTCGAAGAACCTGCGCGCTTCTTCGCGATCGAGGGCGCCGCCGGCGGCCGCGGTGCGCGCGGCTTCACAGGCGTTATAGAGCCCGCCATAGACCGGCCGCGCCTTGCGCATGATCTTGCTGCCTTCGAGAATGGCGCCGCAGCTTTTCTGGAACGTGGCAAAGGCGGCCGCCAGATTGTCGTCCTGCCAGCCGTCGAGGTCGGCAAAGCTCAGCGGCTCGACCTGGGCGCTGCGGATTTCAACGGCGCGCGCCGGCGCGACCGCGAGCAGGCTTAGTCCGACGATGAATGTAGCGATGGGGCGGGAAGACGATCCCAGCATGCCGTCATTGTCCGGATTCGGTGGCGACAAGCTTCCAGTTCGGATCGCGCGAGGTGGTGTCGCGGGCGAAGGTCCACACGTCGGTGATGTCGGTCACCTTGTCGGGATTGCCGTCGATCACGTTGCCGGTCTTGTCGCGCGTCACCGAGACGAGCTGCGAGACAAAGCGCACGGTGACCTGCGCCGTGCGCTGGCGCTGCTCGGCGGCCGTGATCTCGGCTTTCTCGATGGCGACGAAGCGGCTTTCCACCGTCTCACCCTTTTTTTCACGCTCGGAGATCGCGGACTCGAAGCCGTCATAGACCTCGCGCGACAACAAGTTCTTCAGCGTGCGGCGATCGCCCTCGGCATAGGCGTTGACGATCATCTCGTAGGCGGCCTTGGCGCCGGTCAGGAAATGTTGGCCATCGAAGCTGGAATCCGCGGCGGCGATGGTATCGAGGCCGGCGGCGACCGGCGTGCCGGCAGCCGCGATCCCCGCCCAGCGCTCGATGGGCGTTGCCGGTTCGACGGGTTCGGCCGGCTTTTGCGCGGTATCCGGGGTGCGGTTAGGCAGCGCCACCACCTTTTCCGGCGCCGGCCGCGCAGGTTCGCGCGCGGCGTAAGGGTCGTAAGGCGGCCGCTCCCGCCCGGTGCGCTGGCCAAGCACGCTGCGCAGACGCAGGAAAATGAACACCGCGAGCGCCAGGAAGATGATGGTGTAAATATCGAACACGTCTCGCATGCTTTCAAAAAACCGCATCCGCCGGCCGGCGTGAGGCCCGGTCGGCATGGCGGCCAGCGCCACCGGCATTATCTATGGTGGTGGCGGCGCCGTTCCATAGGTTCTAAAGCCGATTCGCCACGCAATCGGTTTTACCGGCAAAGTTTAAACGATTGAGACGCTGCCGCCAACAGCGGGAAACCGTGCGAGAAACGCCGATGAATGTGGCAAAATGGTTGCTGTTTGCGCTGCTGGCGCTGCCGGTTGCGGAGTTTGCCGCCTTCGTCATCGTCGTCGTGGTGCTCGGATTGCTCGCGGCGCTGGCGTTGCAGGCGGCAAGTTCATTCGCCGGCCTCATGGTGCTGCGTCACGCCGGCGGCGCCCACATCTCGCGCGTGCGCGCCGCCCTCGACGAAGGCCGCGTCACCGCGCTGAGCGCCGACGGCACCGGCTCCCTGACCTTGCTCGCGGGAATTCTTATGCTCATTCCGGGGTTTATCACCGACGCCATCGGTCTCGTGCTGCTGCTGGCGACGGCGTGTCGACGCGCGCCTGCTGCGGCCGACAATGGCGTCATCGATCTGGCGCCGGAACAGTGGCATCAGGTCGAGGACCCTCAGCTCACCGCCCGGCGCGGCGACGAGCGCAGAGACTGAACGCGGCGCATCCTTGTTCCGCCGGTAACGCTATGTTAGCCAACCGCCGCCGCGACAGAACGCGGCTCCTTGGGGAACGAATATGACAACGACCAACGGCGGACAGACACAAGCCCCGGCGCAGCTGCCGCCACAACTCAACGTCGTCGCGCAGTACATTAAGGATCTGTCGTTCGAGAATCCGCACGCGCCGCAGTCCGTCACCCCGGGCCAGCACCCGCAGATCTCCATCCAGATCAACGTCAACGCCAAACCGCTGCAGGGCCACGACGTCGAGGTCGAGCTCAAGCTCGACGGCAAGGCGGAGCTCAGCGGCAATGTGTTGTTCAGCTTCGACCTGCTTTACGCCGGCGTGTTCCGCATCCAGAACGTGCCGCAGGAAGCGATGAACCCGATCCTGCTGATCGAATGCCCGCGCTTGTTGTTCCCGTTTGCGCGCGAGATCATCGCCAATACCGTGCGCAATGGCGGCTTCCCGCCGCTGCTGCTCGACCCGGTGGATTTCGTCGGGCTGTATCGGAAAAAGGTGGCGGACCTCCAGGCTGCCGGCGCAACGGTTCCGGCGACCTGACGATCAAGCCGCGCCGCTACGGTAATTGAGCCATAGCGCCGTTTCACCAAGCGTGGCGATAAATTCCCGATGCGCGGCGCGCTCGGCCTCGCTCACGCGTGCGGCAAGCGGCTGCGGACGCTCGCGCGTGACCGCGGCGCCGTTGCGCGCCATCGCGCCCTCGACCTTTTCGGCAAGACCGAGCTGCGCCTGGCGGGCACCGATCAGCTCGACATAGACCTCGGCGAGAATTTCGGCGTCGAGCAGGGCGCCGTGCTTGGTGCGCCGCGAATTGTCGATGCCGTAACGGACGCAGAGATCGTCGAGGCGGTTGGGGCCGGCCGGGTGCTTGCGCCGCGCCAGCAGCAGCGTGTCGACGAGCCGCTCGCGGGCGATCAGGATGCGCTCGGCGCGCTTGAGCTCGGCGCAGAGAAACGCGTGATCGAAGCCGGCATTGTGGATGACCAGCGGCGCGTCGCCGATGAAGGCGAGGAAATCGTCGGCGATCTCGACAAACCGTGGTTTGTCCCCGAGGAACTCGGCCGAGAGCCCGTGCACGGCGAAGGCCTCCGCCGGCATGTCGCGCTCCGGATTGACATAGGCGTGGAAGGTGGCGCCGGTGGGGATGCGGTTAAGCAATTCGATGCAGCCGACCTCGACCAGCCGATGGCCCTGGGCGGGATCGAGGCCGGTGGTCTCGGTGTCGAGGACGATTTCGCGCATATTAAATCCCTGCGTCATTCCGGGTCCGGCCCTGCGGGCCGTCCCGGAATGACAGAATCATTTATTCCGCTTCGGCATTGTAACGACCGCCCGAAGAATTTCACGCACCTGGGCGCGGGCGGCGTCGAACCCGCGCGAGGTATCCACCACGAAATCGGCGCGCGCGCGCTTTTCCGCATCCGGCATCTGTTTGGCGAGGATGGCCTCGAATTTTTCCACGCTCATGCCCGCGCGCTCGAAGACGCGGGCGCGCTGCATTTCCGCCGGCGCCGACACGACTACCACGGCGTCACAGCGCTTTTCCGCCGCTGTTTCGAACAGCAGCGGGATATCGAGCACGACCGCCTTGGCACCGTCGCGCCTGGCCGCGGCGAGAAAGCGCTCCTCGTCCCGGCGCACCAGCGGGTGCACGATCTGTTCGAGCCGCGAGAGCGCCGCCTTGTCGCCGAACACGCGCTGGCCGAGCCGGCCGCGATCGACCTTGCCGCCGGCGGTGGTACCGGGAAACGCCGCCTCGACCGCCGGCACCGCCTCGCCGTCATAGAGGCGGTGCACGGTCGCGTCGGCGTCGTGCACGGGCACTCCCTCGTCGGCGAACATTTTCGCCGTCGCCGATTTTCCCATGCCGAGCGAGCCGGTCAGGCCGAGAATGAACATTTGCTCCGCTCACCTTGCGACAAAGCCGGCCTGGCGCAGAAAGTCGAGCAGCGGCAGCAGCGGCAGGCCGAGGATGGTGAAATAG
>DATJYA010000474.1:0-15086 GCA_035499835.1 Pseudolabrys sp. | reverse complement strand
GACAATGCCGGAAGCGCAAGCCAAGGTGGCCAACCTCATGGCGTTGGCGCCGACCAATCCCGAAGCCTTCAAGTACATCGACGAGTCCGTGAAGCCATGGCTGACCACAAATCCGGCCTATGCCAGCCAAGGCATTCCGCTCAATCAGGGCTACTGGCAGGACAATCTCAAGCCGCTGACTGAGCGCTGGGAACAGTGGAAGCTGTCGTAGCTGGCGGCATCGGCAATTCGCCGATCTGAGGCCGCGCGAACGGTTGCGACGAGCGATGTGCGAACGACGCGCGTCGCGCCGAACACGTTTTGATTTTTCCGAGACATCCAGGTGTGCTTCCGCCAGCCGTTTTTCTGGCTCATTATATTTACGGTGCGGCAACGATCCGGCCTCGTCGAATTGAATCTGGATTTGAAGCGTATTAAAAAGGGCCGTTGACCGTCTTCAAAATGCTTGTAGTATTTATGAAGCGGCGAAAGCCGGCGGGCCGGTTCGAGCGCCAACTGGTGGGCACAGGAGGATAGCGATGAGCAGGAAGTCATTCGGCGGAGGCGAGTCATCTTCGTTTGAGACAAATGCACTAAACCGGCGCCGGTTCGTGTCGGCTGCGGCCGCGACTGCTGCGGCTCTTGCCTTGCCGGGCACCGCGCGCGCGCAGAAAAAGTTTGATGGCAGCAAAGTCGTGTTTGCGAGCTGGGGCGGCAGCTATCAGGACGCCCAGAAGCAGGCATTCTGCGAGCCTTTCGCGAGCGCGACCGGCGCCAGCGTGGTCCAGGACGGCCCGGTCAATTACGGCAAGCTGCGGGCGATGCTCGAGTCCGGCAAGCCGAATTGGGACGTCGTCGATGTGACCATCGATTTCCTCTACTCAGGCGCCGCGGATAATCTGTTCGAGAAAATCGATACCGGCGTCGTCGACGTGAAGCGCATCAACCCGAAATACGTTCACGCGGACGGCATCGGCGACATCGTCTGGTCGTACAATCTTGGATACAACAAGGCCGCCTACAAGGACGGCAAGTATCCGGCGAGCTGGGCCGATCTGTTCGACCTGCAGAAATTCCCGGGACGGCGGATGCTGCGCGACCGCGTCGCGCCCATGCTCGAGATCGCGCTTCTCGCCGACGGCGTCGCGCCCGACAAGCTCTATCCGCTCGACGTCGAGCGCGCCTTCAAGAAGCTCGACACGATCAAGAAGCAGTCGATCTTCTGGACGACCAATTCGCAGTCGCAGCAGTTGATGGTCGACGGCGAGGTTAATCTCGGCGTCATCATCAACGGTCGCGCCTACGACGCGGTCAACAAGGGCGCCAATATCGGCCTTGAGTGGAATCAGCACATTCAGTCCGTCGACTATCTGATCGTTCCGAAGAATGCGCCGAATCGCGACGTGGCGATGGCGCTGATCAACCAGATGACCACTGCGGAAGCGCAGGCCAAGGTTGCCAATCTCATGGCCCTTGCGCCCACCAATCCGGAGGCCTTCAAGCTGATCGACGAGAAGGTCAAGCCGTGGCTGACGACGAATCCTGAATATGCGAGCAAGGGCATTCTCACCAACGAGATCTACTGGCGCGACAATCTCAAGACGTTGTCGCAGCGCTGGGAACAGTGGAAGCTGTCGTAGGCGAAGAAGGGCGCGTCCCATTTGCGGGGCGGCCGCAACGAGGTGAGCGGCGTCGTTCGTGCGTGAGTTCCCGGACTATCGTTCGATGCCGCTGCCGGGTTGCAAGTTGGTGGGTCCCGTCAGCAGGCCGGCCGGCGGCAACGCGGGCCGGGCGGGAGAGCGTGCCGAGACAGAACCTGTCTCGCGGAGATTATGACGGTGTTTAACTCTGCCGCGATGCGGCCGGCGCTGGCCAATCGAGCTTTGCTTGTCGTGCCGGCCTTGATCCTGTTGTTCTGTGTCTTCGCCTATCCGGTCGGCAGCCTGTTGCTGCGCAGCCTGTCGGACCCTGTCTGGGGATTGCAGAATTTCAGGGCGATCATCGAGCAGCCGGTCTATTTCAACGCGCTCGTCAACACGGTGGGCATCAGCGGTTCGGTGACCTTGATCTGCCTGCTCGCCGGTTACCCGCTCGCCTACACCATCGCCCAGGCCAGCGGCCGCATGCAGCGGCTCCTGATCTTTTCGGTGCTCATCCCGTTCTGGAGCAGCATCCTGGTGCGCACCTTCGCGTGGCTGGTGATCCTTCAGCACAGGGGCCTCGTCAATCGTGCCATTGTCGGGTTGGGCATCGTCGACGCCCCGATCACCATGGTTCACAACCGCATCGGCGTCCTCGCCGGCATGGTTCACATCCTGCTGCCGTTCATGGTGCTGCCGCTCTACGCCGTGATGGTGCGCATCAACGGCACCTATACGCAGGCGGCCGCGAGCCTCGGCGCGCCGCCGCTGAAGAATTTCTTTCGCGTCTATTTGCCGCTGAGCTGGCCCGGCGTCGTCAACGGCACGGTGCTCGTTTTCGTCATGGGACTCGGCTACTTCATCACGCCGGCGCTTCTCGGCGGCCCCGGCGACACCATGATCGCGCAGCTCATCGAGACGGAAGTTTCGGATCTCGGGCGGTGGGGTGTCGCGGGCGCCCTCGCGGTGGTGCTGCTGTTCGGCGTGGCGGTCACGTTCGCGCTGCTGTTCCGCGTCGGCAATCCAGCGACCCGCAAATGATGCCGGCAAGCGTCCGTACCGAGTTCCTGTGGCGCGGCCTGCGCATCACGATTTCGGCGCTGCTCGTGGTTTTCCTGGTCGCGCCGATGCTGATCGTGGTGGTGATCTCGTTCAGTTCGGCACAGTTCCTGATGTTTCCGCCGCCCAGCTTCTCGCTGCAGTGGTATCGCAAGCTGTTTGGCGATCCCGCCTGGATCGATTCGTTGACCGCCAGCATCGAGATCGTGGTGCCGACGGGCATTCTGGCGATGGTGCTGGGCACAGCCGCGGCGCTCGGGCTCGCGCGCAGCGAGATTCCCGGCAAGAAGATCATCACCGGTCTGCTGATGGCGCCGATCGTGGTTCCCGTCATCATCATCGCCGCAGCGATCTTTGGCGCTTTCCGAATCTGGAACCTGAACGGTTCGCTGCTCGGCTTCATTCTGGCGCATACCGTATTGACGGTGCCATACGTGGTGTCGACTGTGCTCGCCTCGCTGCAGATGGTCGACGAACGCTACGAGAATGCGGCGTTGACCCTGGGCGCCCCGCCATGGGCGGTTTTCCGCCGCATCGTGTTTCCGCTGATCCTGCCCGGCGTGCTGTCGGGCCTTTTGTTCGCCATGGTGATTTCGTTCGACGAGCTGGTTGTTTCGCTGTTCATCGGCTCGCCGACATTCCGGCCGGTCACGGTGCAGATGTGGTCGGATGTTCTCGGCGACGTCGACCCCACCATTGCGGCGGTCGGGACGCTGCTGTTCCTGTTCTCCCTGTTGGTTCTTCTGCTTGAGGCTTTGATGCGCCACGCCGGCATGAGTTCTCCGCTGATGGGTCAGTCATGAGCGACGCCATCCTCGAACTTCGCGATGTGAGAAAAATCTACGGCAGCGTGACCGCGGTCGACGGCGTCTCGGTTGCCCTGTCGTCGGGCGAATTCCTGAGCTTTCTCGGCCCCTCGGGCTCGGGCAAGACCACGACGCTGGCGATGATCGCCGGTCTTGTCGAGCCGACCGCCGGCGACATCCTGCTCAAGGGGCAGCCGCTCAACCCGCTGCCGCCGTATCGGCGCAATATCGGCGTCGTTTTCCAGAACTACGCGCTGTTTCCGCACATGACGGTGGCAAAGAATATTGCCTTCCCGCTCGAGATGCGCCGCGTTGCGGGCGCGGAGATCGAGCAGCGCGTGGCGCGCGTGTTGTCACTCGTGGGCCTTGCCGATTTCGGTGCGCGGCTTCCCAGTCAGCTGTCGGGCGGGCAGCAGCAGCGCGTCGCGCTTGCCCGCGCCATGGTGTTCGAGCCGCCGCTGCTGCTGATGGACGAGCCGCTTGGCGCGCTCGACAAGAAGCTGCGCGAGCAGATGCAGCTCGAAATCAAGCAGCTGCATCGCAATATGGGCATGTCGATCATTTATGTGACGCACGACCAGGAAGAAGCGCTCACCATGAGCGACCGGATCGCGGTCTTCAACAACGGCAGGATCGAGCAGATCGGAACGCCCGCCGATCTCTACGAGCATCCGCAGACGCGCTTCGTCGCGAATTTCATCGGCGAGACCAACCTGTTTGCCGGCATGGTGTCGGAGGTTGCCGAGGGCTACTGCAAGATCAACGGCAACGGCCTGGAGCTGCGCGCGAGGAACGGCGGCAGCATCAAGAAGGGGCAAAAGGCCTTTGTGGCCGTGCGTCCGGAGCGCACCATGCTGTGCGAGCCGGGCAGGGCCGTTGCGCCGGGCGAAAATCGGATGACCGGCGAGGTCAGCGAGACGGTCTATCTCGGCCGCTCGCGGAAATATGTGGTCCGCGCCGGCGGGGCCGACGTGACGGTGGTCCAGCAGATCGGCAGCCGGCTGGATACCGCGTTTTCGATCGGCGACCCGGTCGCGGTCCATTGGAAGATCGAGGACGCCACGGCCGTCTCCGATTCGGCGATCTGATCTTCAAGAACGGTCAATAAAATTGACTATAGCTAAAGCCAGTTATAAGATCATTCAAAATTCGCGCCACTGGGCATTCCGCGTTCCGGACAGGTCCTTGCGCTGCGGATAAGGAGTGAATGCGATGGCGACGCAACAGCCGCAGATGCATTTGGGCGTTCTTCTTCTGGCCGCGGGCAATGTCGTATCGGGCTGGCGGCTGCCGGAAGCGCAGGCTGGCGCGCAGAACTTCCCGCTCATCAGGCAGGTTGCCGAGAAGGCCGAGCGCGCCAAGCTCGATTTCATCTTCCTCGCCGACGGCCTGAATTCGTTCCCCGGCATGCACCCCTCGATGGTGCTGCGCTTTGAGCCGTTGACGCTGCTCGGCGCGCTCACATTGTGCACCAAGCAGATCGGCCTCGGGGTCACGGCATCGACCACCTACACCGAGCCTTACAATCTCGCCCGCATGCTGGCCTCGCTCGATCATCTCAGCGGCGGCCGCATCGCCTGGAACATCGTCACCGGCGCGTTTCCCGAAGCCGCCGCGAATTTCGGAACGGCCAAGCATCCGCCCCAGGAACAGCGTTACGCGATCGCCGAAGAGTTCGTCGAGGTCGTCAAAGGGCTGTGGGACAGTTGGGAAGAAGATTCCCTGGTGATGGACAAGGCGAGCGGCAAGTTCGTCGACGCCGCGAAGATGCACGAGCTCAATCACCACGGAAAATTCTACGACGTCAAAGGCCCGCTCAACATCACGCGGCCGCCGCAGGGCTATCCGGTCTTCATGCAGGCCGGCGCTTCCGACACCGGCGTCAATTTCGCGGCGAAATATGCCGAGATCGTCTTTGCCGTCCATCAGAACAAGGACACGGCGGCGGCCTTCGCCAGGCGGCTGCGCGACCTTGCGGTGTCATACGGACGCGATCCCTCGCACGTGAAAATTCTTCCCGGGCTCTGCACGATCGTGGGATCGACCGAAGCGGAGGCCAAGGCCAAGCTGGCGGAGCTCGGCGCCCTGACCGACCCGGCCTACGCGATGAAGGTTCTCTCCGAGCGCATGGGGCACGACCTCTCGTCCTATCCGCTCGACGGTCCGGTGCCTGAGCTGCCGCCGTCGACGATCATGCAAGGCCATGCCATTACGCTCGCGGAGACCGCGCGCCGCCGCAAGATGACGTTGCGCGAGCTGCGCGATTTCGTCGGCCTGAGCATGGGCCACAAGCTGATGGTCGGCACGCCGGAACAGATCGCCGATGAAATGGAGGACTGGTTCAAGTCGGGCACCGGCGACGGGTTCAATCTGTTGCCGCCGTGGTTCCCGGGCGGCTTCGACACGTTTGCCGATCACGTCGTGCCGGTGCTGCAGAAGCGCGGCCTGTTCCGCACGGAATACACCGGCCACACCATGCGCGAGATGCTCGGCATTCCACGCCCGCAGCATCCTGCCAGGCGCGGTCCGGCGAACGAGAAGCGCGTCGCGGCGGCATCGCCGGCCTGATCACGCCCGGCTTGCGGCCAGGCATCGGCTGGTGTGGCGTCGAGGCGGTCAAAACGAAGGACTGCAGTCCAGCGGACTGAGCAACCGTCACACGAGCCGGATATGACCACACCTTCCCACATGCACCTTGGCGTCTTTATCCTCGGCACCGGGCATCACGTCGCCGGCTGGAGGGTCGATGGCGCCGAAGCCGGGGCGGAAAACGTCTCGTTGATCGTGCGCATCGCGCAGACCGCCGAGCGCGCGAAGTTCGATCTCGTGTTTTTTGCCGACGCGCTCAACACCGGGCCGAAGGTGCATCCCTCGGTCATGGTCCGCCTCGAGCCGCTGACGCTGCTGGCGGCGCTGGCGATGAAAACGACGCATATCGGCCTCGCGGCCACGGCGTCCACCACCTACAGCGATCCGTACAATCTGGCCCGCGCTTTCGCCTCGATCGATCATCTCAGCGGCGGCCGGGCGGGGTGGAACGTCGTGACCGGCGCCTTCCCGGAGGCGGCGGGGAATTTCGGCCACGCCAGCCATCCGCCGCACGATCTGCGCTACGCCATCGCGACCGAGTTCGTGCAGGTCGCCAAGGGGCTTTGGGACAGCTGGGAAGACGGCGCCATCGTCATGAACAGGGCGACCGGGCAGTTTGCCGATATCGCGAAGATGCACGAGCTCAATCACAAGGGGCAGTTCTTCTCGGTCAAAGGGCCCTTGAACATCTCGCGGCCGCCTCAGGGCTACCCGGTCATCATCCAGGCCGGCGCGTCGGAAACCGGCAAGGATCTCGCCGCCTCGATCGCCGAGATCGTTTTCGCCGTTCAGCAGGACATTGAGGTTGCCAAGGCCGCGGCGCGAGATTTGCGTGCGCGGGCCGAAAAATTCGGCCGCAATCCGCAGCACATGAAGATCATGCCCGGCGTGTGCCCGATCATCGGCGACTCCGAGGCCGATGCGAAAGCCAAGCTGCGCAAGCTCGGCGAATTTTCCGATCCGGCGTCGGCGTTGAAGGTGCTCGCCGAGCGGCTTGGACAGGATCTGTCCTCCTATCCGCTCGACGGGCCGGTGCCGGAACTGCCGCCGTCGACCATCATGCAGGGGCATGCGGTCACGCTGACCGCTCTCGCCAGGAAGCACGCCATGACCTTGCGCGAACTGCGCGACTACGCGGCGAGCGCAATGGGGCACCGGCTGTTGCTCGGCACGCCGGAACAGGTCGCCGACGGCCTGGAAGAGTGGTTTGTCGCCGGCGCGGCCGACGGCTTCAATATCATGCCGCCGTGGTTTCCCGGTGCGTTCGACGACTTCGTCAACGAGGTCGTGCCGATCCTGCAGAAACGCGGCCTGTTCCGCAGCGAATACAGCGGCCGCATGCTGCGCGACCATCTCGGCCTGCCGCGGCCGCCTCACCCCCAGGCCGGCATGGCAACCGACGCGATCGGCCGGGCGGTCGCCTCATAATTTCCCCGGACGGCACGTCCCAACTGAATGTCGAAAAAGTTGATCCTGGCAATTTCAAGCAGTCCGTCCTCTTCCTCGAGGACCGCCAAAGTGGCGGATTACGTCCTGCAAGGCTTGAACGGCGACTCGTTGATGACGCGCCACATCCAGCTTCGCGACATGGACCCTGAGGCCCTGATGCTGGCGAAGTCGGGGCACGTGAGTGTCTCCCGCACCGTGACGGCCATCGAGCAGGCCGATGGCCTGATCATCGCCACGCCGATCTTCAAGGCCTCCTACTCCGGGCTGCTCAAGGTCTTTCTCGACCTGTTGCCGCAATTTGCCCTGGCCGGAAAGGCGGTGCTGCCGATCGCAACTGGCGGCTCGCTCGGGCATCTGCTCGCGCTCGACTATGGCCTGCGGCCGGTGCTGCAATCGATGGGCGCGCGCCACATCGTGCAAAGCCTGTTCGTGCCGGAGAGCGAAATGCGCATCGTCGATGACAAGCTGCAGATCGGCGAGCAGACGGACGTGATGCTGCGCGAGGCCATCCATCACTTCAAATTGGCTGTCGAAGCGACGACCGAGGACAGGTTTCTCGGCCACCCGCGGCCGGTGCGCACCGGCTCCTAGCGCCCGGTCGGCTTTCCGGAGGCGATCAGCGCGCGCAGCCTGGCGGGCGTGATCGGCAGTTCGGTGACGGCGCCGGGGATGCCGATGGCGTCGTCGATGGCCGAAGCAATTGCGGCGCCGGCCGCGTTGGTGCCGCCTTCGCCGGCGCCCTTCAGGCCGAGCGGATTGAGCGGGCTCGGCGCGTCCTCGGTCACGAGAACATCGACCGCAGGCACCTCGCGGGCGGTCGGCATCAGGTAGTCGGCGAAGGTGACCGACAGCGGCTCGCCGCTCTCGTTGTAGCGGAACTCCTCCAGCAGCGCGCCGCCGACCCCTTGCGCGAGGCCGCCGACGATCTGGCCCTCGATCAGCATCGGGTTGACGGCGCGGCCGATATCATAGGCGACGATGTAGCGCTCGATGGCGACGCCGCCGGTATCCCGATCGACGCGCGTAACGGCAATGTGCACGCCGTAAGGGTAAACCATGTGGGTCGACTCGAAGGTGTCCTCCGCGGTCAATCCATCCGGCAGCGCCTTCACCAGTTCGCCGAGCGTCATCGAGGGACCGCTTGCGCCGCCGGTGCGGACGATGCTGCCGTCGACGATGTCCAGATCGGCGGCGCGCGCCTGCATCATTTCCGCGGCGCGGAGCAGCGCTTTTTCTCGCAGCCTGGTCGCCGCCAGCCGGGTCGCCTCGCCGCACATGACGGTGACGCGTGAGGCAAAGGCGCCCATGCCTTTGTCGATCCGGTCCGTTTGCCCGTGGACGACGCGCACCCGCGCGTAATCGACGCCGAGCACGTCCGCGCAGATTTGCGCGATCACCGTTTCGATGCCCTGTCCGACCGAGGCATTGCCGGTGATGACCTCGACGTCGCCGGACGCGGCGGCCGCGATGCGGACCTTGTCGAAGGGGCCGAGACCGCTCTTTTCCACGAAGATCGCAAGACCGGCGCCGACCGCCTCGCCCTTGCCGCGGCGGGCGCGCAGTTGCGCCTGCAACTCCTCCCACCTGGCCATCGCCAGCGCTTTGTCGAGAAGGCCGGCATAGTCGCCGGAATCGTAGACAATATGTGTGCCGAGCGTCTCGAGGTCGAGCGAGTAGGGCATGGCGCTCTTGCCGATCAGGTTGCGCCGGCGAATCTCGACCTTGTCGACGCCGATCAGCGCGGCGATCGTATCGAGTAGCCGCTCGCGCACGAAGGTGCTCTCGAAGCGGCCGGGCGCGCGATAGGTGCCGCACGGGGTCTTGTTGGTCAGCCGGATATGACCCCGGGCGCGATAGGCCGGCACGCGATAGGGACCGGGCAGCATCGCCGCGGCAAGGTCGGGCACCGTCGCGGCATGCGTGCGCATATAGGCGCCGTTGTCGTGGAAGAACTCGTTGTCGATGCCGCAAATGCGGCCCTGCTCGTCGATGGCGGCGCGGATCCTGTGCACCTGCTGGCGCGAGTGATTGGCGGCGATCAGATGCTCGCGCCTGTCTTCTATCCACTTGATCGGCTTATGGAATTTGAGCGCTGCCGCGCAGACCAGAAGGTCCTCGGGATAGAGTTCGCCGCGAACGCCGAAGCCGCCGCCGACATGACCCTCGAAGAGCTGAACCGCCTCGCTCTTGCGTCCGAGCATCGATGCGATGCGGTCGCGATTCCAGTGCGGCACCTTGGCGGCGCCGTGCATCTCGAGAACGTCGCGCGCTTCGTCGTAGCGTGCGATCGCGCCGCGCGTCTCGATGGGAACGCCGGAGTGGCGACCGACCGAAAGCTCGAGCGCGACAATGCGTTTCGCCGCGTTGAAGGCCTGCCCGATGTCGCCATAGCCTTTGGCAAGAATGGCGGGCTCGGTCGAATGGCCCTCGTCGAACATCGACGGTTCCTGCGTTGCGTCGATCACCGCCTGCTCGAACTCCGTCTCGATCTCGACCGCGTCTGCGGCGTCCTCGGCGACGTAAGGGTCCGACGCAAAGACCGCGGCGACCGGCTCGCCGACATAGCGGACGCGGTCGCGCGCCAGCACGTATTGCCGGTACGGCTCGAGCGCGGTCAGCCCGGTGAGCCGGAATCCGATCGGCGGAATGTGCGCGACATCGGCCGCGGTCCACACCGCGTGGACGCCCGGCATCTTGCGTGCAGCCTCGGCGTTGATGGAGACTAGCCGGCCGTGAGCGATCGGCGAGCGCACGACGCGCATGTGCAACTGACCGGGAAACGAAATGTCGGCGGCGAAGCGGCCATGGCCTGTCAGCAGCGGGCGATCTTCGAGCCGCCGAACCGACCGGCCGACAAATTTGCCGCCGGATGTCACGATTTGCGCATCTCCTTTGCGGCGGCGCGGACGGCCTTGATGATGTTCTGGTAGCCGGTGCAGCGGCAAAGATTCGACGACAGCACGTCGACGAGATCATCGTCGCTGATGTCGGGTTCGCGCTCGAGCACGCCGACCGCAAGCATCAGGAAGCCCGGCGTGCAGAAGCCGCATTGCAGGCCGTGGTGCTCCATGAAGGCGCGTTGCATCGGATGCAGCTCGTCGCCGTTCGCCAGCCCCTCGATGGTGCGGATCGGTTTGCCGGCGGCCTGCACCGCGAACATCAGGCAGGAGCGGATCGGCGCGCCGTCAACGATGACCGTGCAGGCGCCGCAGATGCCGTGTTCGCAGCCGATATGGGTGCCGGTCTGGCCGCAATCGTCGCGGATGGCGTCGGCCAGGGTCTTGCGCGGTTCGACGTTGATGGTGTGATCGCGGCCGCTGATGGTGAGGGTGACGCTGGTCTTTTCGTTCATTTCGCCTTCTCCGCCTTCCGGATCGCCGCGCGGATGCGCTGCGGCGTCGCCGGCATTTCGTCGATCGAGACGCCGAACGGCGACAGCGCGTCGTTGATCGCGTTGATCACCGCGGCCGGCGCGCCGATCCCGCCGCCTTCGCCGAGCCCCTTGGCCCTGGTGACCGAATTGGTCGAGGGCGTCTCGGTGTGATGCAGTTCGATGACCGGGATTTCATGCGCCGTCGGCGGCAGATAATCGGCCAGGGTGGTCGATAGCGGGTTGCCGGTGTCGTCGTAGATGATCTCCTCGAGCAGCGCATTGCCGATGCCCTGCGCGACGCCGCCATGCACCTGGCCGTCGGCAATCATCGGGTTGATGAGGACGCCGGCGTCTTCCGCGACGAGATAGCGCTCGATGGTCGCCTTGCCGGTTTCGATGTCGACGGCAACGATCGCCGCGTGGCAGGCGTTCGAGAATGTGCCGGACGGATCGTAGGTGCCGCTCTCGGTGACGCCTGGCTCGATTTCGCCCTTGAAACGGTGCGTCTGGGTGTAGGCCTCGCGCGCGAGCTGCGCGATGCTCAGCGCGCGATCCGTGCCGGCCACTCTTGCCTCGCCGTTCTCGAGCACGATGTCGACCGGCGCTGCTTCCAGCATGGTGCTTGCGATCTTTATCAGCTTGGCGCGCACCTTCTGCGCCGCGATCAGGCTGGCGCCGCCGCAGATGACCAGCGAACGGCTCGCAAACGTGCCCCAGCCGTAGGGCGCGCGATCGGTATCGCCGTGGACGATCCTGATCCGGTCGGGTGCTACGCCGATCTCGTCGGCGATGATCTGGGCCAATGTCGTGCGCAGCCCCTGGCCGTGCGGCGATGAGCCGATCCGCGCCTCGACAAAGCCGGACGGATCGAGCGAAATGAAGACGGTTTCCCAGCCCGGCGTGATGGCCATGCCGCGCGCCGCAAAGGCGGGGCTGCCGTAACCGGTGCGCTCCGAGAAGGCGGCAAAGCCGATGCCGAGATAGCGGCCGCGCTTGCGCTCCGCCGCCTGCCGGGCGCGGAACGCAGGGACATCGACGGCCTCGACCGCCATATCGAGGGTCTGGCGGTAGCTGCCTTCGTCGAAAACCAGGCCCGTGACCGAGGTATAGGGAAACTTGTCGATCAGGTTGCGGCGCCGGATCGCGACCGGGTCGAGGCCGCAGGCCGCGGCGCCCTTGTCCATCAGCCGCTCCAGCGCAAAGGTGATGACCGGCCGCGCCACGCCGCGGTAAGGCGCCATCGGACAGGTGTTGGTGACGGCGCCGCGCGCCCGGCAGCTATAGGCGCGGAAATCGTATGGCCCCGGCATTTCCGCCATGGCCATGAGCGGCTCGACGCCGCACGTGGTCGGAAAGCAGGAATAGGCGCCGATATTGGCGACGACATCGGCATCGAGCGCGAGCAATTTGCCGTCGGCCGCGAATGCGCCTTTCAGCGTCAGGTGCTGGTCGCGGCTGTGAAAGCTGGCGATGAGGTTCTCGCGCCGGTCCTCGACCCACGCCACCGAGCTCTTCAGTTTTCGCGCCAGCCAGACCAGCAGCACATATTCGGGCGCAAGCGACATCTTCTGGCCGAAGCCGCCGCCGACGTCGGGGGCGACCACGCGAAGATCGCTTTCCGGCATTTCGAGCAGGTCGGCGATGGCCGTACGGGTCAGATGCGGCATCTGCGTGGTGCAGGTCAGCGTGACGCGGCCACTCGCGGGGTCATAGGCCGCATGGCCGGCGCGCGCTTCCATCGGCGTTGCGTTCTGCCGGCGCGAGCGCACGTCGACCTCGACGTATGTTGCAGCGCTCGACCAGACCTGCTCGAATCCCCCGGTCTTGATCCGTCCTTCGACGATGACGTTGCCGGGGACGTCCTTGTGGACGGCCGCCGCCTGCGGCGCCAGCGCATCGCGCGCGTCGACCAGCGGCGCGATCTCATCGAACGTCACCTCGATCTGCTCGGCGAGGTCCTCGGCCTCGGCGGCCGTGGCCGCGACCGCCGCGGCAATGACTTCGCCGACGAAATGCACCGCGCCGCCGGCGAGGACCGGCTGGCCGAGCGGCTTGTAGTTGAACTTGTGCAGCATCGGCATGATCGGCTTGACGCCGCCGAGGTCGGCTGCGGTAAACACCTGCGCCCCCGCGGGGGACGAGATGCTCCCGATGACGCCGGCCGCGATCGGGCTACGGCAGAAGCGCACATGGTGGACGGTGGGCAGGTCTGCGGTAAAGCGGCCCTGACCGGTTACCAGCGCCGGATCTTCGAGCCTGCGGATCGAGCGGCCGACCCACTTGGTGCCGGAACCTTTGGTTTCGCTCCGCCTGGCATGCGCCGTCATCGCACGCTTGCCTCCAGCGCGCGGCGCACGACGGCGCGAACCAGATCGCGCCGATAGTCGGCGCTGGTCTGCGGGTCCTCGAGCGGGTCGATGGCTCGGGCGGCGGCCTCGGCGGCGGCCCGGAAAGCCTTGTCGCCCGGCGCCTCGCCGGCGAGCGCCTGTTCCGCTTCGGCGATGCGGCGTGGATGCGTTTCGGCGCCGCCGACACCGACGCGCGGCTCGACGATCTTGCCGTTCTTCAGTTGGTAGGTCACCAGCGCCGCGCTCATTGCGAAATCGCCGGCGCGGCGGCTGAATTCGTTGAAACCGAAGCAGGTGCCGTCGGGCAGCAGCGGCAAGCGGACTTCGGCGAGCAGTTCGTTGTCGGCGAGCACCGTCGACATGATGCCGGCGAAGAATTCCGCTGCCGGGATCACGCGCTCGCCGTCGGCGCTCTTGGCGACCATCTCGGCGTCGAGCGTGGCCGCGGTCAGGCACCATTCCGACGCCGGGTCGGCATGGGCAAGGCTGCCGCACATGGTGCCGCGCATGCGGATCGGATAGTGCGCGATATTGCGCACGACGGTCGCCAGCAGCGGACCGAGCGGTCCCGGCGCCGCCGGCTTGTGGAACGCGGCATGGCGCACGCACGCGCCGACAACAAGCTTGCCGTTTTCAACCGCAAGCCGATCCAGTCCGGCGACTTCGTTGATGTCGACGAGATGGGCCGGGCGCGCCATGCGGAACGCCATGATAGGCACCAGGCTTTGCCCGCCGGCAAGGATGCGCCCGTCCTGTGGCGCGACGTCGCGCAGGATCTTCAGCGCCTCATCGAGCGTCTTTGGCACATGGCGGACAAAACGCGCGGCCTTCATACGGAGATAAACCTACGCCTGGGTCGATCGCAGCCAACCGCGCGGCCGCAGTACTCATTCACGCGAAAGATTGAGCCAGAGCGTGCGAACCCGGGCTTCACTGTAGTTCCAGATTCGATGCGGTCTGCGCGAGCTGTAGGAGATGAGGTCGCCGGCGTCGAGAACGTAGGACGTTCCCTCGACCGTGACCGTGAGCTGGCCTTCGAGGATGTAGCCATATTCGAAGCCATCATGGGTGACGGGCTGGTCGGCATTGCCGGTATTGGGCGCGTACTCGTTTACGGCGACGGAGAGGCCGCGCGATCTGTCCTCGCGGAGGACGCGGCGGATGACGTGCTGGGCCGTCTCGATCGCCTTCGGCTCCGAGGAGCGCACGACCAGCTTTTCCTCGGGCGTGGGGTCGCCGGCGACCAGGTCCGACATCGTCACCCCGAACGCACTGGCGATGACGACGAGGGAACCGATCGAGGGTGACGCCCGGCCGCGTTCGACCAGACTGAGCATCGAGGGGCTCAGGCCACTCGCGTCCGAGAGCGTCTGCAGCGTCATGCCGCGCGCGAGGCGGATTTCCTTGATGCGCAGGCCGATCGCGGTCAGTGCCGTGGCCGCGGCATCGGCGAAATTCTCGACTTCCGAGATTAGCGGGGTGTTAGCTGCCGATTCCATGGGTGTCGCATTCTGTCCAAAGACCCAGGCCCGAGGGCAAGGGGGTTCTAACGCAAGTCTTGCATAAGCCCTCAATTTTGATAACAATCAACCTCTATTTAATATCATCGAATACAAGGCTGCAAGGAGTTCCTGTGAAGATCGTCGATCTCTCGCACCTGATGAACGTCCACACGCCCGGATGGGTCGGCTATGCGGGCAATCAGATGTACTACGCCCAAAACCTGCAAACCAAGCGGATAGTTGCCCAACGGATCGACACCGCCCTGCACGTCGGCACCCATATCGACGGCGCCATGCATGGTACCGACGGAATGGGCGACATGGCGTCATATCCGCTCGAC
>DATJYA010000473.1:0-10238 GCA_035499835.1 Pseudolabrys sp. | reverse complement strand
GCCGGGCACGACCGTCGGGCCGGGCTCCAATTGCCCCTACAGCAACAGCAATAACGGCTTCCAGTGCACCACCGGCCCCGCCAATGGCAGCCCGACGACGTCGAAGGTGCCGTCCACCGGCACCTATGCCGGCTACATCTGCCCGAGCATGGATAGCGGGGCCAAGAATTCGCTCAAGGGCAGCGTCTATTACAACGGCTGCTACGACAGCGTCGCCACCACCACGACCACCACCACCACGGTGGGCACCGGCCAGTGGGCGAGTTGCAACGGCTACAGCAACTGCACCTGCACCGGCAGCGGCGCAAGCAAGGTCTGCACGCAGACCACGACGACGACCGGCGCGCCCTACACGCACACATGGATCGCCAACGCCACCAGCACCTGGAGCGGCTGCCTCAGCGACCGCGGCTATTCAACCGCACCCGGCGCATTAAATGACGACCAGAAGGTCGATGCCCCGGTCGGCGGCGACGCCTCGACCGCCTACCCGGCCGAGCAGTATGCCTACTGCACGCTGCAGACGATGGGGCTGAGCTACGATTGGACATCCATGACCAGCCTGGTCAACCAGATGACCCCGAACGGCAGCACCAACCAGCCGATCGGTCTCGTCTGGGGATGGCAGTCGCTGGTCGGCGGCGGGCCGTTCAGCGTGCCGGCCGAGGATCCGAACTTCCAGTACAAGAAGGTCATCATCCTGCTGACCGACGGCCTCAATACCCAGGACCGCTGGTACGGCAACGGCTCGGCCACCAGCACCCAGGTCGATCACCGGATGTACGACGCCAACGGCAACGGCACCTGCGCCAACATCAAGGCCGCCGGCATCACGATCTACACCATCCAGGTCAACACCGGGGGCGATCCGACCTCGACGCTGCTGCAGAACTGCGCCACCGACTCGACGAAGTTCTTCCTGTTGACCTCGGCGAACCAGATCGTGACCACGTTCAACCAGATCGGCACCAACCTGACGCAACTGCGGCTGGCCCAATAGCGCGCGGCCCATGAACGCAATCTCCGCTCATGGGCGCAATGCGTGCTAGCTTACCGATCGCGCCAACTAGCGGTTAACGTCGCCGCGGCAAATGTAGACCGGGCCAGCGCGACTATTGACCCGCATCGAGTTGCGGCGGAAGGCGCAGGCGTGCCCTGGGGACACGCTTTAGGTTCACGCGCAAACAAAAGCCCGGCCAATCGAGCCGGGCTTTGCATTCCAACGCCTTACGCGACGGATACGCTACGTACGAAAAGCCGTTACTTGGCCTTCGCCATCATGCTTTCGAAGGGCTTGTAGCTTTCCTTGGCCATATCGGCATAGAGCTCGCCGATCTTGGTGGCTTCGGCCACGAAGCCTTCGTAGGCGCTCTTGGCATATTCGGTCTGCAGCTCGATCGCCTTCTCCAGCGACTTGGCGCCGAACAGCTTCTCCAGCGCGGCGGTGCCTTCCTCGAAGGCCTTCTTCGAATAATCCGTCATTTCGACGATGATCGCCTGCGCGCTCTTGGACACGGTCCCCATCGACTTCATCGCGAGGTCCATGCTCTCTTTGCTCGCCTGCGTCATTTCTTCCAGATTCTTTACCATGGCTTCCCTTCCCGGCCCGCTCAGCGGCGCCTGCTTGCGATAAAAACCTGTCCCGGCCGTTGCCGGACAATGGCGCTTATACCGCACTGCACAAAAAAGTCAAGAATTATTTTGCACTGCAAAAACTGCTGTAAAATCCGTGGATTGCCGTAAGAATTTGTAAACCCTGCTCCCCTACCGTCATAATCTGTCGCGGCGCAGGCGCGCTATAAAATCAGGCACATGGCGGCGCTTTGGGCCGTCCAAGACGGGGGCGGGGGAGAGTCCGAATGTTGCGTGCGGCAACCCGGGTTCCACGCCGGCAGCGTTGGGGCGCCCTGTTTTTGCTGACGGCGATCGCAGTCGCCGCGGCCGCCGGAGCCGCCGACGGCAAGAGCCCACGCCGCCATCGAGCGGCGCCGGCTGAGGCGGAAAGCTACCAGCCCTCATATGCTTCCATCGTCGTCGACGCCAATTCCGGCGCGGTGATGCAGGCGACCAATGCCGACAGCCTTCGGCATCCGGCGTCGCTCACCAAGATCATGACGCTCTATCTGCTGTTCGAGCGGCTGGAAGCGGGCAAGATCAAGATGACCACCGAGATGCCCGTGTCTGCGCATGCCGCGGCGCAGGCGCCCTCCAAGCTTGGCCTCGAGCCGGGCGAGACGATTTCGGTCGAAACCGCCATCCGCGCCATCGTTACCAAATCGGCTAACGACGTTGCGGTCATCGTCGCCGAGGCGCTCGGCGGCAGCGAAGAGAACTTTGCCGCGCTGATGACCGCCAAGGCGCGCGCGCTGGGCATGGCGCACACGACCTATCGCAACGCGTCCGGGCTGCCCGAAGACCAGCAGATCACCACCGCGCGCGACATGGCCATGCTCGGCCGCGCCATCCAGGACCGTTTCCCGCAATACTATCACTACTTCGCGACCCGCACTTTCACCTTCCGCGGCCGTACGGTGCGCAATCACAACCATCTGCTCGGCGATATTCCCGGCCTCGACGGCATCAAGACCGGGTATATCCACGATTCCGGCTTCAACATCGTCACCTCGGTCAACCGCAACAACCGCCATATCATCGCCGTCGTGTTCGGCGGTCATACGGCCGAGGCGCGCGACGCGCGCGTGCGCAGCCTGATCGACAACAACATCAACATCGCTTCGGCCAAACGCACGGCGCCGCCGGTGGTCGAGGGCCGGGACACCGCCGCCGCGCGCGCCAAGGAGGCGGAACAGCCCAAGGAAAAAACTATCGCCGGTTCCCCGCAGGCCGATACCGAACCGCCGGTCGGCTCGACCGAGCCGATCAAGCCCAATCCGGTAAAGACTCTGGTCGTGCAGCCCGGCGCGGCGGTTACCGCCTCGCTGTCGCCGCTGCCATCGGGTAACCGCAAGCTGGCGCCCGCGCCGGCAAATACCAATGCCGCCACGATCACGACCGTGACCACCGTCAAGAGTGAGCCGGCGCTGCCGCTGCCACCCTCGCCGCCGCCCACGCTTGCCGAAACGTGGCCGCAGGCCGCCGCGGTCGTGGCCTCGGCCGGCGCTGCCGTGCCGGTTCCGGATTCTGCACCGGCGCTGGAAGCCAAAGCCAAGTCACGCGGTGACTGGATGATTCAGGTCGGCGCCTTTGACACCGAGACCGAGGCCAAGGAACGGCTGACCATCGCGCAGAGCAAGGCCAAGGATCTGCTCGGCCAGGCCAATCCCTTTACCGAGAAAATGGCGAAGGGCGACAAGACCATGTACCGCGCCCGCTTTGCCGGGCTCGATAAAAATCAGGCGGAAACCGCCTGCAAGAACCTCAAGCGCAGCGATATTCCTTGCATGATGCTGAAAAATTGAGGCGCAAATCCGTAACAGGGGACAGGCCGGGACAGGAGCCGTTGGTGGTGGTGCGTCAGGAGTACATCAGCGATGGCGGCGCAGAAGGATTTCCTTGGCTTCATTGATGCGGGCGGCAAGGTAAGTCGAGCCTCCCTGGTCGGGGTGCAGTTTCTTCATCAGCGTGCGGTGCGCACGCGTGACGGCTTCGGCACTCGCGCCTCGCTGCAGGCCAAGGATTTGATAGGCCTCCTCATCCGTCATTTTACCGGTGGACGCGGCACTGCGCCCCGTCGCCGCGTCACCCTGCGCGTATTCACTCCAGCGGGGATCCCGGCGGTCAAGATACGCAACCAATAGAGCGCGGCTCTCCTCGTCCATCTCGCCGAGCAAGCCCACCAGCGTCCTGACGTCGAGTTGCTCCAGTGTTTGGCCCTGGCGGCTGCCTTTGACGATGTGTCCCTGCATCGCACCGCTGTCGTGATCGAGCTCCATTTCGATATAGGCGGTGCGCACCCGCGAAGCCTGCCCGCCGCTCTTCTGCGTGCGCGAGGAAAAGCTGGACGCGCCGAAGGGCAACCATCCGAGCAGACCGAGACCGAAGGCGCCCAGCGGAATGGCGACGCCGATCTCGCCGCGCAGGCCGAGAAAGGCGGCGAGCCCGATCGCCAGCAGTCCGCCGCTCGCCTTCATCACCCGGGCGCCGACCTTGGGGTCGACCTTGGAAACGACATTGAGCGCCCAAAGGGCAAGCACCAGAACCACGAGGCCGAAAAGGAGCGGCATTGCTACTTGAGTTGCGCCAGCAAGAGTTGGGCGCCGCGGTCGCGCTTTTCGGACAGCGCGGTGAGCGCCTTGATGCCGCCGGAAGCGTAAGCGGCCACCGCCCGCAGCAGTTCGCCGAGCTCGTGTGCGGCGCCGGTGTCGAAGCGGCAATAGGCGCCGCGCGTCAGGCGCGCGATCTCGCGATAGGCATTCTCGGCGACCGGATCGCTGCCCTCCTGGAACATGAAGGCGGGCACGCCGAGAAGGCCGAGCTCGCCGGCGGCGGCGCAGAGGTCGTCGAGCTTCTCCTCCATGGCGTCGCCGACATAGACCAGCGCCTGCACCCGCTGCTTGCCGGTTTCCGACCTGGCGTGCGCAAGCACCTTGCCGATCTGGGTGTGGCCGCCGCGGCAATCGATCGCTGACATGAGTTGAGCAAGCCGCTCGCCGCTGGCGACCCAGCCGGAGGCGCGGCACTCGCCAAGCCCGCGGAAATAGACCAACTGGATATCGAGCCCGCCGGCCGCGGCGGCGCTGCGGAACATGCCGGCTTGCAGCGTACAGGCCGTGTCCCAGGTCGGCTGCCGGCTCATGGTGGCGTCGAGGGCAAAAATCAGCCGCCCGCGCTTGCCCGAAGCGCTCGCCGGCCCCAGCGCGCGCACGCGCTCGAGGAATTCGGCAATCTCCGGCCGCGATGATACCGGCGCCGGAGTCTGGTCGGAGCGCTCTTTGGCCATGCCTGTAGATTACACCAATTCGCAGCTTTCGTTGTCATGGCCCGGCTTTTCCCGGCCATAAGGTTTTGCCTGGTGCATCTAAGACGAGAATGCCCGGCATAAAGCCGGGCATGGCAGAAATTTTGGCCTGCGGAAAATGCGATCAGGCGATGACGTCGTCGACCTGCAACGGCCGGTCCATGACCGAGTACCATTCGGCGCGGGCGGCGGCGCGACGCTTGCCGTTTTCGGAGAGCGGCAGATGCAGCGCGTTGAGCAGGCCGACGACCTCCTCGCGCGCCGTGAGATGCGACATGTTGGGGCGGACGCCAAGCGTCTGCTCGTCGAGCTCGTCGAGCGCGGTCAAGCCGCGGGGGAAGAATTCGCGGTAGACCACGCGCTCGGCAAAACCGTCGATGCTGCGGAAACCCATGCGCTTGGCCAGTTCGGCAATGCCGTCGCCGACCAGGCGCTTGTTGCGCGAGCCGAGCGCGGAGAGACGGTTGCGCACCACGATCCAGTCGATGAGCTTGCCGTCGACCAGGCGGCGCTGGCGGCGCGCCTCGCGCACCATTTTGGCGTAGTGGCTTTCGCCGGTAACGGTGAAATTGGTCTGATCGAGCGTGCCGAGGACGTCGAAATCGACGAAACTGTCGTTGAGCGGCGTCACCAACGTATCGGCCATCGAATGGGCAAGGCGCATGAGATAGGTGTCGGCGCCGGGGGTGTCGATGACGATGACGTCGTGGCTCTGCTCGACGGTGCTGATGGCGGTGATGAAACTCGAAAACTCCGTGGCTTCGCTCGCCTCGAGCGAATTCAGTTCGGCGCGCGGCACGCAAAAATGCGTCGGCAGCTCGAGATCGATGCGTACCCGCTCGGCCCAGGCGCGGCGGTTCTCGATGTAACGGGTAAAGCTCTGCTGCCGGCTATCGAGGTCGATGGTGGCGACGCGCTGGCCGGCCTTGAGCAGCGCGACGGCGATATGCAGCGCGGTCGTGGATTTGCCCGAGCCGCCCTTCTCGTTGCCGAGGACAACGACGTGGGCAGACTGCGGCACTTCCTGGATCGGCTGGACCAACATGACGCGTCCTTTGATGCCGCCACCTTCAATTCAGTCCGCCATTTCCGTCAAGTTCGATGCAACTTAACCATTAATCCGGGCGTGGCTATTTACCCTGAGCCTTGCTAGTTACTGGCCGCTTTCGTGGCAGCAGCTCGACAAGGCCTTGCGAATGTCGCGTGCACCGAAGATCATGCGCACGGTTCCGGCGCTCCGCCGCAGCCTGCAGCCCTGGCGCAGGCACGAAAAAATCGCGCTGGTGCCGACGATGGGCGCCCTGCACCGCGGCCACATCGCGCTGGTGCGGCAGGCGCGGCGCCGCGCCCAGCGCGTCGTCGTGTCGATCTTCGTTAATCCGACGCAGTTCGCACCGACCGAGGACTTCGGCAGCTACCCGCGGCGCTTTGCCGACGACCTCGCCGTGCTGGCGGCCGAGACGGTCGATCTGGTCTGGGCGCCGAGCGCCGAGGTGATGTATCCGCAAGGCTTTGCCACCCGCATCGCGCCGGAGGGCGCCGCCACCGCCGGACTGGAAGACAAATTCCGCCCGCACTTTTTCGGCGGCGTCGCGACCGTCGTGGCCAAACTGTTCACGCAAGTTCAGCCCGATTTCGCCATGTTCGGCGAGAAGGACTACCAACAGCTTCGCGTCGTCACGCAAATGGCCAGGGATCTCGATTTGCCGGTCAAGATCATCGGCGTGCCGACCGTGCGCGAGATAGACGGCATGGCCATGTCCTCGCGCAACGTCTATCTCTCCGAGAGCGAACGGCAGATCGCGCCGACGCTCTACCGCACGCTCAAAGCCAGCGCCGCCGACATCAAAGGGGGCGAGACGTTGGAAAGCGTCCTCGCCGCCGGCCGGGCGAAAACCGAGCTTGCCGGCTTCGCCGTCGACTATTTCGAGGCGCGCCACGCACTGACGCTGCGGCCGGTCACAACGCGCAAGGACGGACCGATCCGGCTGCTGGTTGCCGCCAGGCTCGGCAAGACCCGGCTCATCGACAACATCGCGGTCTAGAGCAGGCCCAGTTCGCGCAATTCACGGCGCATGGTCTCCGGCATACGCGCGGCACCAGGCGCGGCGCGGGAAAGGTCACGCGGCGCGTCCTTGGCTTCGAGATAGCGCCAGCCCTGAAAGGCCGCGCGCGGCTTCGGCTCGACCAGCACGACCTTGCCGTCCAGCACGACACGGCAGCGGCCGATGCCGTCCTTGTCGGTGAAGGGGCGGATGTCGAGGATGCGCTCGCGACAGGTGATCTGGCCGCGGATCACCCAATAGAGCGAGCCGCCGTCGACCAGCTCTTCGGCACGCTTGGGAACCATGCGGGTGGTATGGATATGCTCGACCGGCTGCCGGCGGCGCTTTTTCTCTTTCAGCTTCTTCTCGATCCACTCCTCGAGATCGGCGACGGAATCGCAACCGACGCAAAGCTTGATGAGATGCAACGGCATTGACGACTTCCAACTACTCCGCCCGGTGCCCCGGTTCGATCAGCATGATCTTGGCGTCCTCGGCAACCTGAGCATCCTTCTGCACGGCGATTTCGGCAACCGTGCCGTCGATCGGTGCAGTCAGCGTGTGTTCCATCTTCATCGCCTCAATGATGGCGAGACGTTGGCCGCGCACGACCGTGGCGCCTTTCTCCACCAGGATATCGAGCACTTTGCCATGCATGGGCGCGCGCACAAGCCCGCCGCCGCCATGATCCCCAGCCTCGTCGATGGCCAGATCACGCAGCGCCACCTTGGTCTGGCGGCCGTGGCGCAGGACGTAGACGGCGTCGGCGGTCTCGATCGCCGTCGCGTCCACAGCCGCGGCAATGCCATCGACAGTGACGGCAGGAACCCCTGCGGCGTAGCCTCCCTGCGCCACCACGTTCTCGCCCTCGACAAGGACCGGCAGCATCAGCCGGCGGCCGCCGGCAAACTGGAAGGCGTCATCGGCGTCCCAAGGTGAGGCCGGCGCGCCGGCCTCCGGCCCGGCCGCTTCAGCGATGCGGGCGCGCTCGCGTTGCAGGAGGACCTTGGCGCCCAAGGCTGCGGCCGCCTTGTCCACACTTTGCGGCGCGGCGCCAAGGACAGCGAGATTGCGATCAATGAAGCCGGTGTCGAAGGCGCCGCCGCGGAACTCGGCCGCCCGGCAAAGGCGGCTGAGAAAACCGGCATTGCTGCGCGGGCCGGCGACGATGGTGCGGTCGAGCGCCGCCGCCAGGAGGTCGAGCGCTGCGTCACGATTTGCGCCGTGCGCGATCACCTTGGCGATCAGCGGATCATAGAACGGCGTGATGTCGCTGCCTTGCTCCACGCCGCTATCGACGCGCAGCCCATCGCCTGTCGGCAGCGAAAGTGCCACCAGCCGGCCGGTCGACGGCAAAAAGCCGCGCTCGGGATCTTCGGCATAAAGCCGCGCCTCTACGGCATGACCGTCGAGCGGCACTTGCGCTTGCGTCAACGGCAGCCGCTCGCCGGCAGCGATGCGGAACTGCCACGCGACGAGGTCGAGCCCGGTGACGGCTTCCGTAACCGGATGTTCGACCTGAAGCCGCGTGTTCATCTCCATGAACCAGAACGCCCCGGCCTTGAGCCCGGCCGAACCATCGGCGATGAACTCGATGGTGCCGGCGCCCTCGTAACCGGCAGCCTTGGCGGCGGCGACAGCGGCCTTGCCCATCGCCGCCCGCAATTCCGCGCTCATGCCCGGCGCCGGCGCCTCCTCGATGACCTTTTGATGACGGCGCTGCAGCGAGCAGTCGCGCTCATTGAGGTGGATGGCGTTGCCGTGGCGGTCGGCGAAAATTTGCATCTCGATGTGGCGCGGGCTTGTCACATATTTTTCGATCAGCACGCGCGCGTCGCCTAAGGCGGCTTTGGCCTCGCGCTGGGCGCCGGCAAGCTGTTCGTCGAAGTCGGCGTGACGGTCGACGCGGCGCATGCCCTTGCCGCCGCCGCCGGCCACGGCCTTGATCAGGACGGGATAACCGATCTCGTAGGCTTTCTCCTTGAGGAATTTCGCGTCCTGCTTTTCGCCGTGGAAGCCGGGCACTACCGGGACGCCGGCTTTTTCCATCAGTGCCTTGGCGCGATCTTTCAAACCCATGGCGCGGATGGCGGACGGCGGCGGACCGACAAAGGCGATGCCGGCATCGCGGCAGGCTTGCGCAAACTCGGCGTTCTCCGAAAGAAAACCGTAGCCCGGATGCACGCAGTCGGCGCGGGTCGCCTTTGCGACCGTAATCAACTTATCGACGCGCAAATAGCTTTCGCTGGCCGGCGGCGGGCCGATGTCATGCGCTTCGTCGCACAGCCGCACATGCAGCGCGCCGGCATCCGCCTGCGAATAGACGGCGATGGTGCGCAATCCGAGGCGCTTGGCGGTGCGCGCAATGCGGCAGGCGATCTCGCCGCGGTTAGCGATCAGAACGGAGGAAAACATGAGAACCCCGACGCCGGATACTAGCGCGCGGGCGGCAGCAGGTCTTGCGGCGGCGCTAGGGGACGCGCCGCAGGCGTCTGACTTTGGCGATGCGGCTTTGGCGCCGCAGGCGGCGCTTCGGCGGGAGGCGCCGCGGCATTGGTCGCGGCCGCCGGCAGCGGCGGCTCGGCATTCATGATGCTGACCGGCGGAATCGAGGCGGCCGACGGAAAGCTGTATTTGCTCGGCACGGGCGCGTCGACCGTCGGCGGGTGCGGCGGGATGCTCGCAGCCACGGGCGACGCCTGCGGAGCCGCGCTGGCGACGGGCGCCGGTTTCCCGTCGGCGGCCGGCTCCTTGCCCCAGCCCGCGGCATAGCGGGCAACGTATTCGCTGTAGGTGCGCGCGCGCAGGTTGGCCTTCAGTGCCGTGGTGTCGCGCAACAGCGCAAACACCGGGCAGCGGTCGGCGGTGCAGCCGTCACGGTTCGCCAATATCTGCGCCGCAATGCCGAAGCGATCGAGTTCGATCGCCCGTTGCACGCCCGACAACCGCTCGACATAGCTCAGGTCGGCGCGGTGGGCGTAGTCGAGCCCGTCGGCAAGCAGGGAGAGTCGCGCCGCGACATAGGCGACCGCGGCGGCGACGCTTTGCGGATCGGCAAAGACCGCCGTCTCGCAGGCGCTTTCGACGGTATCGCCGGCGGCGCTGTCGAGGCAGCCGAGCATGGAGCCCGGCACCAGCGCCTGCGCGGTCAATTCAGCACTACGCTGTTCGATGGCGCGCCGCTCGACGGCATGCTCGTTTTGCGTCATGCGATCGAGAATAAACCCCACCGCCAGGGCCGATGTGGCCAGAACTGCGATCGGCCATAGCTGGCG